>JAIXZF010000479.1 GCA_027489835.1 Hyphomicrobiales bacterium | reverse complement strand
TCGCTGGCGCGGGTGTCCGCGGCCGTGGCCGGGCTGACCTTCTGCGCGGAGCCGCTCTTCGCCAGCCTGTTCGCGGCGCTGATCCTCGGCGAGCGGCTGGCGCCGGTGCAGTATCTCGGCGGCGCGCTGGTGCTGGGCGCGATCATGTTCAACGCGCTGGCGGCGACGAGGCGTTGAACGGCAGCCCCTCATGGCGCCCTTGCGGCGGCGCGTGCGATGGGCCATCTCCGATGGCGTGACCCGCACCGACCCGTCCCGCAGGCCCGAGCCCATCCCGCTGCAGATCGTCACCGGCTTTCTTGGCGCGGGCAAGACGACGCTGCTCAACCGGTTGCTGGCGTCGCCGCTGATGGCCGACAGCGTCGTGATCGTCAACGAGTTCGGCGAGACAGGGCTCGACCACCTGCTGATGCAGGGCGTCGAGGACGGCATGATCCTGATGGAATCGGGCTGCCTGTGCTGCACGATCCGGGGCGACCTCGTGAACACGCTCGAGGACCTGCTGCGCCGCAGGGACAATGGCCGGATCACGCCGTTCGGACGGGTCGTGATCGAGACCACAGGCATCGCCGACCCTGCGCCCATCCTCGAGGCCGCGCTCAACCATCCCTACCTCTCGCTGCGCTACGAGCTCGACGGCGTCGTCACCGTGATCGACGCGGTGAACGGGCTCGAGACCCTCGCGGCGCATGAGGAAGCGCTCCGGCAGGCGGCCGTCGCGGACCGCATCGTGCTGACCAAGACCGACATGCCGGACGGCGCGGCCCGGGCGCCGGAGCTGCGGGCCCTGCTGGCGGCGCTCAACCCCGGCGCGTCCGTGCTCGAGGCCGCGGCGGGGGAGGCGGAGCCTTCGGCCGTGATCGGGCTTGGGCTTTTCGACATCGCCGCCAAGCCCCGCGAGGTCGATGCGTGGCTGGCGATCGAGTCGCTCGGCTCAGGAGCGGCGCAGCATCGGCGCGGGGACGGGGCGCACGACGCCAACCGGCATGGCGACATCGCCGCCGTGCTGCTCACCGCCGAGCGGCCCGTGCGCTCGCAGACGCTGGACCTGTTCTGGTCGCTGCTGCGCACAACGCACGGGGCGAAGCTGCTCAGGCTCAAGGGCATCGTCGACGTGGCGGAGCATCCCGATGCGCCGCTGGTGATGCACGCCGCGCGGCAGGTGATGCACCCGCCCGTGGCGCTGCCGGGCTGGCCTTCGGAGGACCGGCGGACGCGCATCGTCGTGTTCACGAAGGGGCTCGACCCCGTGGTGGTGAAGCAACTCTGGGCGGCCTTCACCGGAGAGGCCGCAGTCCATCATGGTTAACCGAAGGTTGACGTCTGGCCCGGGACTTGAAGCGGCCCGCTGACCTTGCGCCTGCAGCCGCATCGACCGTTGCGTAACGGGACGAATGCGTGCCGCCCCGGCGCAAGGCGAGGGGAGCCGCTTCGTCATGGCGCAGTTCGAGTCCGATCTTCCAAGGCAGGCCCTGATGGCGCGCGGTTACGGGCGGCAGGCGGCCGAGACGCCGGCCGGGCCTTCGGCAGCCGCGCTGCGCATCGGCGACGTCCTCGTCGAAGCGCGGCCGCTCGGAGCCTGCCACGCCATCGTCGCGCCATGGCGCGCGCTCGCCGCGGCGGCGATCGAGCCCAACATCTTCCACGAGCCCGATTTCCTGCTCGCCGCGCATCAGCATCTGGTCGAGGCGGCGCAGCTCCATGCGCTGCTGGTCTGGGATCCGCGCGGCGATGGCGCGGCGCCGGGCGATCCGGCCGGCGCGCCTCGGCTGATCGGGCTTTGGCCTTTCAGGCGCGCGCGGCGCGGGCCGGCGCGCGGCTTCGCCAGCGCCTTCCTGGGCTCCGGCGCTCCGCTCCTCGATGCCGGCCTCGCGGTCGAGGCCGCGTCGGCGATGCTGTCCTTTCCGGAGCTGTTGGGCTTGAGGCCATCCGGCGCGACGTTCGGCCCGATCCGCCTCGACGGTCCGGCGGCGCAGGCGCTGCGCTCGGCCGCAAGGCTGTGCGGGCTCCCTTCGGCCGAGCTCGCCGCGCGCGAGCGCCCCTGCCTTGAGGGCGCCCCCCGCGCCCGCGGCGCGAGCCGGTCGGCGCGCGCCCCGGCCGCCGAGGAGCGCCGCTCCGCGCGCGGCCTTGCCCAGCTGGGCGATGTCCGCCTGCTCAGCGCCAGCACGGGCGGCGCCATGCGGGAGGGGGTCGAACTGCTGCTTGCGCTTGAGGCGTCGGGATCGGGCCATGGCGGCGTGACGCCCATCCTCCGCGATCCGCGGCACGCGGCCTTCTTCCGCACCATGACGCGCGCCCTTGCCCAGCAGGGGCAGGCGGAGCTGCACCTGATCGAGGCTGGAGGCCGCATCGCCGCCGGCGCGCTGGTGCTGACAAGCGGTGGCGCCTCGTGGAGCCTCGCCGCCAGCCAAGATGGCGGGCTCGCCGCGCAGGCGCCGGCCGCGCTCCTCGCCCTCGAGCTGCGCGACACGGTGCTACCGGGCCATGGCGCCACCGCGCATGCCTGCGGCGAAGCGGTGCTGCCGATCCTGGAGCGCGTCTGGCGCTCGCGGGAGCGCGTGGGCGATCTCGCGCTGGGCTTTCGCGGCGGCGCCGCGAGGCTGACGACCCGCGAGCGCGCAAGGCGGGCGGCGCAGGCCTGGATCGGCCGGGCGCGGCGAAGCCTCGGCATGCTGTCGGGCGGCGGCGCCCGCGGGTCAGGCTGACTGGCGCAGCTCGCGCCGGATGATCTTGCCGGTCGTGGTCATGGGCAGCTCGTCGCGGAAGGCGATCTCGCGCGGGTATTCATGCGCGGCGAGCCGCGCCCGCACGAAGGCCTGGATGTCCGCCACCAGCGCCTCGGAGGGCTCGAAGCCCGGCTTGAGCACGAGGAAGGCCTTGACGATCTCGGTGCGCAGCGCGTCGGGCTTGCCGACCACCGCCGCCAACGCGATGGCCGGATGCGTGATCAGGCAATCCTCGATCTCGCCTGGGCCGATGCGGTAGCCCGACGAGGTGATCACGTCGTCGTCGCGGCCCACGAAGCGAATGTAGCCGTCCGCGTCGGTCATGCCCTGGTCGCCGGTCATCAGCCAGTCGCCGACGAACTTGGCCTTGGTGGCCTCGGGCTTGTTCCAGTAGCCGAGGAACATCACCGGGTCGGGCCTCAGAACCGCGATCTGGCCTTCCTCGCCAGGCTCGCAGGCCGAGCCGTCGGGCCTCACGACCGACACCGCGTGGCCGGGCACGGGCTTGCCGATGAAGCCGGGGCGCGAGACGCCCGCCGCCGCGCAGGAGGCGAGGACGAGGTTGCACTCGGTCTGGCCATAGAACTCGTTGACCGTCAGCCCCAGCGCCTCGCGCCCCCAGGCCATAGTCTCGGCGCCGAGCGATTCGCCCCCCGAGCCGATGGTGCGCAGCTTGAGGTCGAAGCGCGCCCGGGGGTTGGGCACCGAGCGCAGCATCCTCAGCGCCGTGGGCGGCACGAAGCAGTTGCGCACCTCGAGCCGGGCCAGAAGGTCGAACGCTTCCTCGGGGTCGAACTTGGCTGAGGCGCGGGCCACGACCGGGACACCGAAATGCAGGGCCGGCAACAGGATGTTGAGCAGGCCGCCCGCCCAGGCCCAGTCCGCGGGGGTCCAGAGCCTGTCGCCGGGCTGGGGCAGGAACTCGTGCGGCATCTGCACGCCGGGCAAGTGGCCCAGCACGACCCGGTGGCCGTGCAGCGCGCCCTTGGGGTGGCCGGTGGTGCCTGAGGTGTAGATCATCAGCGCCGGATCGTCGGGGCCGCTTTCCACGGCCGTGAACTCCGGCGAGGCGGCATCGATGAGGGCGTCGAAATCGAGCGCGCCCTGGTCAGGTCCGTCGATCGAGACCATCAGCGCCAGCGCGGCCTCCGAGCCCGAGGCCCGGGCCTTGGCGAGGCCGGCCGCATTGGTGATCAGCGCCTTCGCGCCCGCGTCGGCCAGGCGGTAGGCGATGGCATCGACGCCGAAGAGCGCGGCAAGCGGCACCGCGATGGCGCCGAGCTTGTAGACGGCGCCATGGGCGATGGGCACGGCGCGGCCCTGCGGCAGCAGAATGGCGACGCGGTCCCCCGGACCGATTCCGCGCGCCTTCAGCGCGTTGGCGAGCCGGTTCGAGCGCTCGCGCAACTCGCCATGGGTGAAGACCGAAACGCCGCCATCGGCGCCGACCTCGAGCACGGCGGGCCGGCCGGGCTCTGTCATGGCCCACCGGTCGCAGGTGTCGACCCCGATGTTGTAGCGCGCGGGTATCCGCCACCGGAACGCGTCTCGAAGCCGGCCGTAATCGCAGATGTCGGGGAGCATGGGCAGGGGTCCGGGCAGGCGTCCTGAGGGCGGCGGGCACCGTAGTGCGGCACATGACGCTTGGCCAGACCGCCGACTGACAGTGCTGTGGCTCCCGCGCCACGCCCATCGAGCATCGACGGTCGCGGCGCCAAGGAGCCTTGCCATGCGCCGCCCAAGGCGGAAAGGTTCAGGGGTGAACAAAAACCGCCGATGAAGGCGGATGCGTCGCGTCATGCCCGGGAGGCAAACTTGCTCAAGACGTCAGGCCTTTTGGCCATCGCCCTTGCTTTCATGTCCACCAGCGCGCTCTCGCAGCAGCGCTATGTCGCGTTCGGCGACAGCCTGTCGGACAATGGCAACCTGTTCGCCGCCAACGGGACGCCGCCGTTTCCCTATTTCAACGGCCGCTTCTCCAACGGTCCCACCTGGGTCGAACTGCTCGCCGGCGCGCCAATGGCCGGTTTCTTCCCAATCGGGCCGGTCAACAATGCGACGAGCACCAACTTCGCCTTCGGCGGCGCGCGCACCGACGCGCTCGTCGCGCTGCCACCCGGCACCGGCACCCAGATCGGCGCCTATCTCGCGCGCGGCGGCGTCTTCGGGGCCGGCACGACCGCCACGCTGTGGGCGGGCGCCAACGACATCTTCCAGCAACTGCCCGTCGCGGCCGGCAACCTGGCCACCGCTCAGGCCGTCATGCAGGCGACGGCCACGACCGCCGCGACCAATGTCGGCACCCAGGCCGGCCAGCTGGCGGCGGCCGGCGCGAGGACCATCCTCGTTCTGAACCTGCCGAATTTCGGCACGCTGCCCGAATTCGCCGGCTCTCCTGCCGCCACGCTGGCGGGCTTCAGCTCCAGCACGTTCAACAACGTGCTTGCAACCTCGCTCGGCGCCGCTGCGGCCGGAGCGCCGAACAGCAACCTGATCTCGATCAACGTGGCCGGCGTCTTCACCGCGCTGCAGGCCAATCCGGCCAGCTTCGGCTTCACCAACGCCACGTCGTCCTGCATCGCGACGCCGGCCTGCGTCGGCGTGCCGGCGGCCCGCGACGGCTATGCCTTCTGGGACGGCGTGCATCCCACCGCAGCGGGGCACCGGCTGCTCGCGGCTCTGGTGGGCCAGTACCTCAACGCGCCGGTGCTGGCGGGCGTCTACTCGGCGCTCGGCGAGACGGTCCTCGACGAGCGGCGGCTGGGCATGTCCCGGTCCTTCGACCGCCTCGACGGCGTGCGGCTCGGCCGGATCGGCGTGAACGACTACTTCGTCAACATCCAAGGCGGCACGGCCAATGCCGATGCCTCGGCCACGCGCCCCGGCATGCGCTCCTCGAACTATGGCGTGAACTTCGGCGTCAACCGCGCGCTGACGAGCCAGTGGGGGCTCACGGCCAGCGGCGCGGTCAGCGTCGGCACGTTGAAAGCGGGCGGCACGCTCAGCGCCGACACATTCAACGCTGCCTTCGACGTCGCCGCGCTCTATACGTCCGGCGTCTTCTTCGCCAAGGGCGGGGCCGGCTTCGGCGTGACGCAGTTCTCCGACATGGAGCGCCGCACGCTCGGGCCGCTCACCAACACCAGCAGCGCCACTGCGGTGACCTACAACGCCGGCATCGAGGCGGGCACGATCCATGGCTACGGCCTGTTCGAGCTGTCGCCCCGGGCGCGGCTCGCCTGGCTCGGCGGCACCGTGGGCGCGATCACCGAAAGCGGTGCCGCGGCGCCGCTGGCCTTCGGTTCGCGCACCCTGGGCGCGCTGCTCGCCGGGGCGGAGCTGCGCGCGACGGCGCACCTCGTCGCCACGGCAGAGCGCAAGGTCAGCGTCAGCGCCATGATCGGCTACGAGCGCTACCTGAGCTACACCGGCAACACGGCGACGGCGCGGCTCTTCGCCAACAGCGCCCAGCCGTTCCGCAGCGTCGTCGGCGATGCCCGCGGCCCGGGCCTCGTGACGGGCCTCGGCATCTCCTCGCAGCTCGCCTCCGGCTGGGTGCTTTCGGCCGATTACCGGGCTTCGATCGGCGAGCGGAGCCTCGTCCGTCATTCCGGCCAGATCGGCATCAGGACGGCTTTCTGAGGCGAAGCCGGTCCGCGCCGGCGCAGGCACTGTATTCCCCGGCGGGGGTGTGCTAGCGGCTCGCCTTCGATCAGGGGGCGGGGCCGGCTAGGCGCGCCCGAACCAGGACCGCGCCGCGCCGGCGCGGGCCGCAGGGATGCAAGACCGGCCATGCCAGACCAGACACGCCGCATCGCGCGGGCCCTTCTTTCGGTGTCGGACAAGACCGGGCTCGAGGATTTCGCGCGGACCCTTGCCGGGCATGGCGTGGAACTGGTCTCGACAGGCGGCACGCGCGCCGCGCTGAGCGCCGCGGGGCTGGCGGTCAGGGATGTCGCGGACCTGACAGGCTATCCCGAGATGATGGACGGCCGGGTCAAGACGCTGCATCCCGGCGTGCATGGCGGGCTGCTCGCCATCCGCGACAACCCCGAGCACCAGGCCGCGATGCTGGCGCACGGCATCGGCGCGATCGACCTGCTCGTGGTCAACCTCTATCCGTTCGAGGCGACCGTGGCCGCGGGCAAGCCGCCGGCCGAGTGCATCGAGAACATCGACATCGGCGGGCCGGCCATGATCCGCGCGGCGGCCAAGAACCATGGCGATGTGGCGGTGGTGGTCGATGCCGTCGACTACGCCGCCGTGCTGGCCGACATGGCGGCGCATCGCGGCGCGGTGACCTCGGTTCTGCGGCGCAGGCTGGCGCAGAAGGCCTATGCGCGCACCGCCGCCTATGACGCGGCGATCTCCAACTGGATGGCGGCAGAGCTCGACATCCCGGCCCCGCATTACCGCGCCGTCGGCGGCGCGCTCGCCGAGGTGATGCGCTACGGCGAGAACCCGCACCAGCTGGCGGCGCTCTACCGGACGGCGGAGGCGAGGCCGGGCGTGGTGAGCGCGCGGCAGCTCCACGGCAAGCAGCTCTCCTTCAACAACATCAACGACACGGACGCGGCCTATGAATGCGTGGCGGAGTTCGCGCCCGCCGAGGGGCCGGCCTGCGTCATCGTCAAGCATGCCAACCCGTGCGGGGCGGCGCAGGGGCAGACGCTGGAGGAGGCCTATCTCGGCGCGCTGGCCTGCGATCCGGTTTCGGCCTTCGGCGGCATCGTCGCGGTGAACCGCACGCTGGACGCGGTCGCCGCGCGCCGGATCGTCGAGATCTTCACCGAGGTGATCATCGCGCCCGACGTCACCGACGAGGCGCTCGAGATCGTCAGGTCGAAGAAGAATCTGAGGCTGCTGGTGGCCGGCGCCCTGCCGGAGCCGCGCCAGCCGGGGCTGAGCGTGCGCACGGTGAGCGGGGGGCTGCTCGTGCAGGCCCGCGACAATGCGGTGGTCGACGACATGGAGCTCCGGGTGGTGACGCGGCGCGCGCCCAGCCCCGCCGAGCTGGTCGACCTCCGCTTCGCCTTCCGGGTGGCCAAGCACGTGAAGTCGAACGCCATCGTCTATGTGAAGGACCGCGCCACTGTCGGCATCGGCGCAGGCCAGATGAGCAGGGTCGACTCCTCGCGCATCGCCGCCTGGAAAGCCGGGGAGGCGGCGAAGGCGCTGGGCGCGGCCGAGAGCCTCGCCAAGGGCTCCGTGGTGGCCTCGGACGCGTTCTTTCCCTTCGCCGACGGGCTGATCGCGGCGGCCGAGGCGGGGGCGACGGCGGTGATCCAGCCCGGCGGCTCGGTGCGAGACGAGGAGGTTATCGCCGCGGCGGATGCGGCGGGCCTCGCCATGGTCTTCACCGGCCACCGGCATTTCCGGCATTGAGAGCTCGGCTGGTTTCTCGCCGCGCCCACCCCAGCTATAGGCTTGCATCGCCGGGCACGGGGCCGTCCAGAATGCTCCGCGCCTCACCGCCCCCGACGGATCGACATCCTTGCTGAAGATCTTCCAGAAACCCGAAGAGCGACATGCCGCCCGCGAGCGGCGGCTCGCGCATTGGGACCGGCCGATCACCTCGCGCCGCCAGCGCTTCGCGGCCTGGGTCAACCTTCTGTTCTCCGACCATGGCGTGATCCGGCTCGCCTATCTCAACGAGTGGCGGGTCAGCGACGAGCTGCGCCGTTCCGCGCAGCCGGCCCCGCACGACATAGCGCGGCTGGCGCGCCAGGGTGTCAGGACCATCGTCAACCTGCGCGGCGGGCGCGAGCAGGGCGCCTGGCCGCTGCAGCGCGACGCCTGCCAGCGCCACGGCATCGAATTGCGCGAGATCACGCTGCGCTCGCGCGAGGCGCCCTCGAAGGAGCTGCTGCTGTCCCTGCCGGAGTTCTTCGCCTCGCTGCGCTATCCCGCGCTGGCGCATTGCAAGTCCGGGGCGGACCGTGCCGGGCTGTTCTCGGCGCTGTATGTGCTGATCCGGCAGGGCCAGCCCGTGGCCGCGGCGCGCAAGCAGCTCTCGCTGGCCTTCGGCCATGTCAGGATGGCCAAGACCGGCGTGCTCGACGCCTTCCTCGATGCCTTCGAGCGCGAGGGCGAGGCGCAGGGCATCGGATTCATGGACTGGGTGCGCGACATCTACGATCCCGCGCGGCTGCAGGCCGAATTCCACGAAGGCTTCTGGTCGAGCCTGCTGGTCGACAAGGTGATGCGCCGCGAGTGACGGCCCGGCGGGCTCAGGCCTCGAGCGCCTGCAGCCGGTGGAGCCGGGCATAGGCCCCGTCGCGGGCGATGAGCTCGTCATGGCCGCCACGCTCGACGATCCGGCCCTGCTCCATCACGGCAATCTGGTCGGCCTCGCGCACGGTCGAAAGCCGGTGGGCGATCACCAGCGTGGTGCGGCCCTTCATCAGCTTCGCCAGCGCATCCTGGACATGGCGCTCTGATTCGGCGTCGAGGGCGCTGGTGGCCTCGTCCAGCAGCAGGATCGGCGCGTCCTTGAGGATGGCGCGGGCCAGCGCGACCCTCTGCCGCTCGCCGCCCGACAGGCGCGAGCCCCGATCGCCGACGCGGGTGTCGTAGCCATCGGGCAGGCCCATGATGAAGCCGTGCGCCGCCGCCGATCTGGCGGCCGCGACGATGTCGGCCTCGCTGGCCGAGGGACGACCGAAAGCGATGTTGGCGCGGATGGTGTCGTCGAACAGCATGATGTCCTGCGAGACGACCGCGATCTTGTCGCGCAGCGAGGACAGGGTCACGTCGCGCACATCCTGCCCGTCGATGAGGACTGCGCCGCCGGTCACGTCGTAGAGCCGCGGCACGAGCGCCAGCAGCGTCGACTTGCCCGAACCGGAGCGGCCGACGAGTGCCGTGATGGTGCCATGCGCCGCGTCCAGCGTCAGTCCCGCCAGCGCGGCATGATCGTCGCGATAGCGGAAGGCGACGTCCTGGAAGCGGATCGCGGCCTTCGTTAGCGCCAGCGGCTTTGCCCCGGGGCGGTCGACGATGGCGGGCGCCTCGTCGAGCGTGCCGTAGAAGCGCCTGAGCGCCGCCAGCGCCTCTTGGATGATTGCGTTGAGGTTGCCGATCGAGCGCAGCGGCTGGGCGGCGAGGAGCAGCGCCGTGACGTAGCCGGTGAAGTCGCCGATGGTGCCGCCGCCGGAGTTGACCCTGATGCCGATGGCGAACAGCACGGCCGCCACAGCCATGCCGCCGCCGACCTCGAGCAGGGGCTCGATCCGGCCGCGCGCGTTGATCGCCTTCATGCGCAGCTTGCGGATCATGTCGAAGGCGGCGCGGGCGCGGCTCTTGAGGTAGGGCTCGAGCTGGTCCGTCTTGGCGATCCTCGCGCCCTGCAGGCTCTCGGTGATCAGCGCGGCGGTCAGGCCGGCCTGCTCCTGCTGGCTGGTGGCGACGCGGCGTAGCTTCTTGCCGATGGCGACGATGGGCACGGCGACGATGGGGACCACGACGATGGCGACGAGCGTCAGCTGCCAGTCGATCCACAGCATCGCGCCGAACAGGCCGATGCCGGTGACGCCGTCGCGCACCGCGACGTTCACCAGCCGCGTCAGCGCCTCGCGTACGTAGAGGAAGTCCGTGGTGAAGCGCTGCGTCAGCGCGGCGGGGCTCTCGCGATGGCTCTGGGCGAGGTCCGCATCGACGAGGTGGTTGTAGAGCCGCGTCTGCATCTCCGCCTCGATGCGCGAGACGACGCTGTTGGTCAGCACGATCTGGCCGAGCAGGGAGAAGCCCTTGATCGAGGTGACGATGACGACCATGGCCGCGATGACGTGGATCGGGCCGACATTCGGCCCTGCGATCGCGCCGAGCCAGCGCCGCGCCAGGTTGAACAGCGGGTCGGAGGTGCCCTGCGGCCCGGAGGCGAAGGAATCGAAAGCGAGCTTGATCAGCACCGGATAGAGGCTGGTGGTGCCGGCGATGATGAGGACGAGCAGCAGGATGAGCGCCAGCTTGCCGTTGTGGCGCGCCACCTCCTCGCGCCAGAGCCGCCGCAGCAGCGGCCAGCCTTCGGCGGCGTCACGCGCGGAGAGCTTGGCCATCGATCGGTCTTTCTGCGGGATGCGCGGCAGGGCCGGCCTGGACGGAGGCGGGCTCCGCCTGAAATGCGAACGCCCCGCAGCGGTGCGCGAGGCGAACCGAACGCGAGGCGTCCAAAGACAAACTGGAGCGGGCGAAGGGATTCGAACCCTCGACCCCGACCTTGGCAAGGTCGTGCTCTACCACTGAGCTACACCCGCATCCGTGTGGGCCCGCCAGCGGCTGACCGCCGACGAGGCGCGTTCTTTGCCCCAAAGTTTTTGGAACCGCAAGCCCCTTTCTGCCGGCCGGGGATGCAAGGCGGCGGCATCCGGACCGGACGGCCCTTGCGTCCGGCCCCGTGGCGGGTCCAGAAAGCCGCCGCGCCGGCGCACTCGCCGGACCCGCAGGAATCGCCGCCGATGCCGTTGTCAGACCTGTCCAGCCCCGCCACGCCCGACGAGATGCTCGCCTTCCTCGCCGAGCTGGCGATCCCGTTCGAGATCCTCCGGCACGAGGCGGCCTTCACCGTGGAGCAGAGCAAGCTGGTGACCGGGGCGATCGCGGGGGCGCACACCAAGAACCTGTTCGTGAAGGACAAGAAGGGCCGGATGTTCCTCGTCGTGGCCGAACATGA
>JAIXZF010000143.1 GCA_027489835.1 Hyphomicrobiales bacterium | reverse complement strand
TTGTAGCCGCCCGGCACGTTGCCGCCGATGTCGAGCCAGTGGCCCACCGAGGCGAGCCAGGCGAAGACCTTGCCAGCCCGCATCAGCGGGCGCACGAGCCTGAAATCGTTGAGGTGGGTTCCGCCCGCATAGGGGTCGTTGAAGATGAAGGTGTCGCCATCCTCGAGCCCGCCGCTCGCAGCCACCTTGTCGATGACCGCCTTGACCGCGAACGCCATGGCGCCGACGAAGATGGGCAGGCCCTTGGCACCCTGCACCAGCGTGGCGCCGGTTTCCGCATGGTAGAGCCCGTGGCAGGCGTCGCGCGCCTCGGCGATGATGGGGTTGAAGGCGGAGCGATAGAGCGTCGCGTCCATCTCGTCGGCGATCTGCTCGAGCCGGCCCGTGAGAATGGCGAAGGTGACGGGGTCGAGGGCGCTCATGTCACATCGTCCTCGTAGGTCTTGCCGAGCGCCAGGATGCGATTCGTTCCAATGACCTCGTTGAGGGCGTTGAAGTCGAACATGCGGTTTCTAAACGCGGCGGAGGAGCCATCACGCGTCAGCGTCTCGTAGAATTCGCGCACCGCATGGGCCATGGCGCGCACCACCCCGCCGGGGAAGATCACCAGCGAGAAGCCCAGCGCTTCTAGCTCGCCGGCGCTCTTCATCGGCGTCTGCCCGCCCTCGATCATGTTCGCCATCAGCGGGAGCCGGCCACCCAGCCCGGCGACGACAGCCGACAGCTGCTGCTCCGAGTTCGGGGCCTCGACGAACAGCGCGTCGGCGCCGGCCTCGGCATAGGCGAGCGCGCGGTCGATGGCGGCTTCGAAGCCTTCCACCGCGATGGCGTCGGTGCGCGCGATGACGAGCGTGCCCTCATCCTTCCGCGCATCCACGGCGGCCTTCACCTTGCCGACCATCTCGCCTTTCGAGATCAGGCGCTTCTCGGCCAGATGGCCGCAGCGCTTGGGATAGCTCTGGTCCTCGATCTGGAGCGCGGTGGCGCCAGCGCGCTCGAACAGCCGCATGGTGCGCTGCATGTTCAGCGCGTTGCCGTAGCCATTATCCGCATCCACGATCATCGGCGTCGGCGTGCGGTCGCGCACCAGCATGATCGTGTCGACCACCTCCGACATCGAGACGAGGCCGATGTCAGGCCGTCCGAGCCGCGTGTAGGCGATCGACGCGCCTGAGAGATAAAGCGCCTCGGCCCCGGCATCCGTCGCGAGCGAAGCGGTCAGCGCGTCGTAGACGCCGGGGGCGAGCAGGATTGGCCTGCGGCCCAGCCTGGCTTTGAGGGTTTCGTTCATGGCGTCTCGCTCAGGCTCAGGATGGCCGCGATGGAGGGAGCGGCGTCGAGCTCCAGCGTCGCAGCCGCCAGCTCCTCCGCCCTTGCGCGGCCGATCACGGGGGAGGCGACCTCCATGAACTTCTCGCGCACCTCGGCGGCGGTGTAGGGATCCTCGGTGTCGCCCTTGTTGGTCAGCGCCTCGGCCTTCAGCACGCGGCCATCCCTCAGCGTCACGGTCACGCGCGCGGGGCGCAGGCCCGGCAGCCTGGCGGTGAGGGCAGGGTCCTCGTTGATGGCGATGCGCGCTGCCAGCTCTCGGGTCACCGCATCGTTCCGCGCCTCGTCGCGAAAGGCGTCAAGCGTGGCCGCACCGTTGACGATGAAGGTCGCGAGGCTGAACGGCATCGAGAACTTGGCCGCCAGCATGTTGGCGGGCGCCGGATGATCGAGCTGGGCTGCCCAGACATAGGTGTCGACGGCCATGGAGGCGATCGCGCCTGGATCGATGCGGCCGCCCTCGGCGGCCACGATCTCGCCCAGCGCATCGAGCGCGCCGTGATTGTAGCGGCAGGCGGCGTGGCGCTTGAAGTAGTTGCGGGCGATCTCCCAGCGCTGGCCTAGCTCGGCCACCATCTCATCGGGCTGCCAGCCATCGGCGGCGATGCCGCCATAGACCGAGCCGACGCCGTCCGCCTCACCGGTGAAGCCGGACTTCACCAGATCCCAGGCCATCATGCCGAGCATGTTGGAGAAGCCGGCATAGCTGTTCCGCACCGTGGCGCCTTCCAGCATGGTGCGGCGGCTCGTGGTGAGGCCGAGCGAGGAGGAGAGGTTGATGACCTCCTTGATCTCTGCGGCCGAGGCTTTGTTGAGCTTGGCGATGGCGAGGGCGGCGCCAACCACGCCCCAGGTGCCATGCGGGTGCATCGTCACCCTGAGTTTCGAGGCGATGCCGATGCGCGCGCCGATCTCGTAGCCGAGCGCAATCGCGAGGATGGCATCGGGACCACTGACGCGCCGCAGCTTCGCCGAGGCGAGGACGGCGGGCACGACATGGATGCCGGGATGGCCACGCGCATACTGGTTGCCCTCGTCGATCTCCAGCATCGTGCCGGCCGTGCCGCCCATGAAGGCGTCGATGAGGGGCGAGCCGGCGCGGCGGCTTTTCGCCGTCTTCGAAAGGCGCGCACCTGCTTTCGCCACCTCCGGCTCGGCCCGCCCGGCGATGATCGCGCCCAGGCTGTCGAGCACAACGAGCCGTGTGCGGGCAACGACCTCGCGCGGCAAATCTTCGAAGCGGGTGGCGCGCGCGAACTTGGCCCATTGGCGGAGCCAGCGGGGCGATTGTCCTGTCACCAGCACGGAGGCCGGCGCGACGCCTGGGGTCACGATCGCCATGGTCACATTCCGAGATAGGTTTTCATGAGGCGCGGATCGCGCTTGAGCTCATCGGCCGGCCCGCTCATCACCACCGCGCCGTTCTCCAGCACGTAGGCGCGCGAGGCGAGTTCGAGCGACTGCACGACGTTCTGCTCGACCAGCATCACGGCGAGGCCTTCGCCGGCGATGCGCGCGATCAGCCCGAACATCTCCTCGACCAGCAGCGGCGAGAGGCCGAGCGACGGCTCGTCCATGATGACCAGCTTGGGCTCGGCCATCAGCCCGCGGCCGATGGCCAGCATCTGCTGTTCGCCCCCCGAGAGCGTGCCGGCGAACTGCCCGGAGCGCTCCTTCAGGCGTGGAAAGATCGAGAAGGCACGCTCGAGATTGGCGGCGCGATTGGCGCGGGCGCGGCGATAGGAGCCGAGCTCGAGGTTTTCGCGAACGCTCATATTGGGGAAGATCTTCCGCCCTTCGGGCACGTGGATCAGCCCAGCCGCCACGATGCGGGTCGGCGAATGGCCCGTGACGGGCGCGCCCTCGAAGATGACGGAGCCCGAGTGTGGCCGGATGAGCCCCGACACTGCGCGGTTCAGCGTTGTTTTGCCCACGCCGTTTGCGCCGAGCACGGCGACGATCTCGCCCGCCTTCACGTCGAGCGAGACGCCGCGCAGGATCGGCACGCCGCCATAGCCGGCCACGAGATCGCGCACCTCAAGCATCGGGCGCTCCCCTGCGGGCATCAGCCGCCACGTTTTGCGCGTCGCCCTGAGCCTGCATCCGCGCCGCTGCGCCCTGGCCGAGATAGGCTTCGATGACCTTTGGGTCGCGCGCGACGGAGGCTGGCGCGCCCGAGGCGATGATGCGGCCTTGGGCGAGCACGTTGACGCTGTCGCACAGGCTCATCACGGCCTGCATGACGTGCTCGACGATCAGGATTGTGACGCCCGAGGCGCGGATGGCCTGCACCACCGGCATCATGTCCCTGATCTCGGAGGGGTTGAGGCCGGCCAGCACCTCGTCGAGCAGAAGCAGGCGCGGCTCGGTGGCCAACGCACGGGCGAGTTCGAGCCGCTTGCGGCCCGCGACGGTGAGCTGGCCGGCGGACTGGTCCAGCATCGGCCCGAGGCCGACCTTGCGGCCCACCTCGTCGGCCCTGCCGAGCGCGTCCTTGCGGTCCGCATGGCGCAGGAAGGCGCCGACGGCGATGTTCTCGCGCACGCTGAGGCCCGCGAAGGGCTGCACGATCTGGAAGGTGCGGGCGATGCCCTCCATCGCGCGGCGGTGCGCGGGCAGGGCAGTGACGTCGCGGCCCTCGAAGGCGACCGCGCCCGAGGTGGCCGGCTCGAAACCCGCGATGATGGCGAAGAGCGTGGTCTTGCCAGCGCCGTTCGGCCCGATCAGGCCGGTGATCGAACCCGAAGCGACATCGAAGGAGGCATCGTCGACGGCGGTGAGGCCGCCGAAGCGCTTGGTGACGGATTTGACGCTCAGAAGCACGCTCATGCCCGCGCCTTCCGGGCCGAGGCCAGCCAGCCCTGCAGCAGCCCCAGCACGCCGCGCGGCGCATAGGCCACGCAGGCGATCAGCAGCGCGCCGAAGACGACGAGGTCGACGCCGGGCACCGAGCCGCCCATGAGGTTGGCGAAGACGGTCTTGGTGACCTCGCCGAGGCCGAGCAGCACGACCGCGCCGACGAGCGGGCCGAACACGGTGCCGAGCCCGCCGATGATCGGAGCGAGCAGCGCCTCCACCGAAATCCACGGGCCATAGGCGAGGTTGGCGTCGAGATAGAGGAATTTCTGCGTATAGAGGCAGCCCGCGGCGGCCGTGACCGCGCCCGATAGGGTGATGGCCCGGAGCTTGATGGCCAATGCATCGACGCCGAGGGCGCGCGCGGCCTCCTCGTTCTCGCGCACCGCCACGAGCTGCGCGCCGAAGCGCGAGCGGGCGATCCAAGCCGTCAGCACGAGGGCTGCGGCGACGAAGGCCAGCGCCAGCCAGTAGAACAGCCGCTTGTCGGCGAACTGCATCTGGGCGGCATCGAGCTTCAGCGGCACCAGCACGCCCGCTGCCCCGCCGGTGAAGCCCCAGGCGTTGGCGCTGATGCGGAAGACCTCCGCGAAGGCGAGGGTGACGAGCGCGAAATAGGAGCCGCGAAGGCGGGCGCGGAAGCTCAGGAAGCCGATCGCGTAGCCGACGGCAGCGCCCATCGCCATGGCGAGCGGCAGGGCCAGCCAGGGGTTCAACCCGAACCTGACCTGCGCCAGCGCCATGACGTAAGCGCCCGTGCCGAAGAACACGGCGTGGCCGAAGGAGAACTGCCCGCCATAGCCGCCAAGGATGTTCCAGCCCTGCGCGGCGACCGTGACGATCATGGCGAAGGAGAGGAAGTTCAGAACCGTGTTCGAGGAGGTGCCCAGCGGCAGCAGGGCGAGCGCCGCGACGATGGCCGCGATCCAGGCATAGGGCGCGCTCGTCATGCCTTGGCTCCGAACAGGCCGGTCGGGCGGAACAGCAGGACGAGGATGAAAATCAGGAAGATGCCGATCTGGCCCAGGCTTTCGCCGAAATAGAGGCCAGACAGGCTCTCCACCACGCCGATGATGAGCCCACCCACCAGCGCGCCGAGGATCGAGCCCATGCCGCCGAGCACGACGATGGTGAAGGCCACGAGCACGAAGGCGTTGCCGATGCGCGGATTGACGAGGAAGGTCGGCATCAGCAGGCAGGCGGCGATGGCAAGGCAGGCTGCGCCGAGCCCGAAGGTGACGGCGTAGATGTGGTCGACATCGATGCCCGAGAGGGCCGCGCCGGTCTTCTCCCTGGCCACTGCGCGGATGGCTTTGCCCGTGTCGGTGCGCGCCAGCAGCAGCCAGAGCAGCAGCGCGACGAGGAAGGACGCGGCGAAGGCGACGAGCTTGGGCGTCGACAGGAACAGGTTGCCGACCTCGACCACCGAGAAGCCATAAGGCACATCAATGGAGCGCGTGTCGGAGCGGAAGCCCGCGAGAAGCGCGTTCTCGATGATGATCGACAGGCCCAGCGTGACGAGGAGGATGTTGCTGTCATCGCCATGGCTGGCCGGGCCGATGACGAAGCGCTGGACCGCATAGCCCAGCCCGAAGAACAGCGGCGTGAGGATGAAGATGGCGAGGTACGGATCGACCTTGAACACGCTGTGCATGACGAAGACCGCGAACATCGCGGCTGTCAGCGTCGCGCCATGGGCGAAGTTGATGATGTGCAGCACGCCGTAGACGAGCGTGAGTCCAAGCGCGACCAGCGCGTAGACGGCCCCCGTCATGAGGCCGTTCGCGAGCGCCGAAAGGAAGATGTCGAGCTTGAGCATGGTTGTTCTGTGAAAGGCCCCACCCTTGCCCTCCCCGCGGGGCGGGGAGGGCAAGGCGCGGCTATCGTTTGGTGCAAAGGCTCTCCCTCCCCGCCATGCGGGGAGGGCAGGGTGGGGCTCTAGTGCCTCACACGGCCGGGAAGACGGCCTTCGCGTCGGCGAACTCGGTCGGGAAGATGACCTTGATGTCGCCGTTCTGGACCTGCGTGTTGACCGGCGCCGCACCCTGGTTCTGGCCGTTGACGAACTTCGTCGGGCCGTAGGGCATGATGTGGTCGGCGAAGGTCGAGTTGGTGATCGCCTCGGTCAGCTTGGCGCGGTCCGCTGAGCCGGCCTTCTCCAGCGCGTCGGCCAGCAGCCGGACGCAGGAGTAATTCAGCGGCGTGTTGTAGAGCCAGAAGCGGCCGCCCTGCTCGGCCAGCGCCTTGACCTGCGCCGTCTTGGGCTTGCGGGGATCGGCCCAGTGATTGCAGTCCATGACGAGGTTGGCCGCGTCCGAGAATTCCTTCACGAAGCGGAAGTTGGAGGCTGCGCCATTGAGGATGGCGTAGACGCCCTTCGGCCGGATGCGCTGCTGCTGCATGGTGCGGGCGAGCAGAACGAACTCGGCGTAATAGCTCGACGGAATGACGAGGTCGGGGTTGAGCGCGCGGATGCGCAGGGCGACGTTCGACATGTCGCGCGATGGCGTCGGGTGCGCGATCGTCTCGAGGATCTCGAAGCCGCGCGGGGGCAGCTGGGTCTGCAGCAGCTTGGCCATGCCCGAGCCGAACAGGCCATCCTCGTGGACGATGACGACGGTCTTGGCCGGCTTGCCGGCCGCGTCGTTGAGCTTGACCAGGTTCTCCAGCGCCGTCGAGGTGACGTTGCCGAAGCCGGGGCCGAAGCGGAAGGTGTTCTTGAGGCCGCGGCCGACGATCTGGTCCGACACGCCGACATCGCAGATGTAGGGAATGTCGTAGCGCGAGGCGGCCTGGCTGGCGGCGAGAACGATGGGCGAGGCGAAGCCGCCGACGATGGCGGCGACGCCCTCGGCCTGCATGCGCTCGACCTCGGCCGTGCCGCCCTCGGGGTTCGAGCGCGCATCGCCGAACACCATCTGGAGGCGTGCGCCGCCCATCGACTTGATGCCGCCGGCGGCATTGATCTCGTTCAGCGCGATCTCGGCGCCGAGCCGGCCATATTCGCCGTCCTGCGCGAGCGCGCCTGTGACGGGCTGGAGGATGCCGACCTTGATCGCCGGCGCCTGGGCGCGGACGAGGGAGGGGGCGGCGATGAGGGCGCCCGTCGCGGCGGCGCCCTGCAGGATTGTGCGGCGGTTCAATGTGGTCATGCTCTTCTCCTCGCTGTTGGTGCCGACCTGCGGTCTGATGCCTTGGTCTTCAGGGCGGCGTTGGGGGTCGTGGGCGAGGCGGCGAGCGCCGCGCCAGTCGTCGGGCGCCAGTGACGGCTGGAGCCGTCGCCGGTGCGAACCATTTCCATGTGGAAGGCGTGCATGTCGGGCCGGTAAAGCGCCGAAAGATGTTCGATGCCCCGCCCATCGGCGCCCAGCACGACACGCGTCAGCGCGATGAGGGCCGAGCCGATCTCGACGTCCAGCGCTTCGGCCGCTTCGGGCCCCGCCAGTGTGGCGGAGATCGTCTGGTCCGCCTTGTGGGCGACGACGCCGGAGCGCTCGAGCAGTTCGAGAAGCGGCTGATGAGCCAGATCCTCGGCCGTGAAGCTTGCCCCGATCCGCTCGGGGATGTGGGTCGAGAGATAGGACATCGGCTTGTCGTCGAGATAGCGGACGCGCAACGCCGCCTGCGTGCGCTCGCCGGGCCTGAGGCGCAGCGCCTCCGCGATCGGCGCGGGCGGCGTGACATAGGCGAAGGACAGCAGCTTCACGCGGGTGGCCCGGCCCATCGCGACCAGATGCGCCATCATGTTGGCGAGGTCAGCCACCACCGGCGGGCGGGCCGCGATGTCCTTCACGAAGGTGCCGGCTCCCGGCATGCGGCTGATCAGCCCGTCCCGTGCGAGGCCATCGAGCGCGCGGCGGATGGTGACGCGGGACAGCCCATGGGAGGCGGCAAGGTCGGGCTCGCTGGGCAGACGCGAGCCGGGCGCGAGCGCGCCGCTGGTGATCCGCTCCTTGAGGAGCAGATACAGCTTGTGCGTCTTCGAGGTCTCGATCGCGTCCAAGGCTGGCTCCGGCTTGCCTAGCTGTATTAGTTCTAGCACAAAGACGAGGCGTCAAGGCTTGCCGCGAAAAAAGCGTGCGCCGGCCGCGGCGCGACGGGAGGGCATGACGATGAGCGCATCGATCCGCAGCGTGGACGGGGCCAGCTTCGAGGCCAGCTGCGAGGTGCTGGTGATCGGGGCGGGCGCCGCAGGGCTTGTCGCCGCTCTGCGGGCGGCCGAACGCGGCGCGGATGTCGTCGTGCTGGAGCGCGACGCCCTGCCGCGGGGCTCCACCGCGCTGTCGGCCGGGCTGATCCCCGCCGCGGGCACGCGCTTTCAGACAGAGGCGGGAATCGTGGACGACCGGGCGCTCTTCGCGCGCGACATCATGGCGAAGGCGCATGGCGAGCCGGATCAGGCGGCCGTCGACACGGTGGTCGGGGTCATCGGCGAAGCGCTCGAATGGCTGGCCGACACGCACTGGCTGCCGCTCTCGGTGATCGACAATTTCAGCTATCCCGGCCACTCGGCCTACCGCATGCACGGATTGCCCAGCCGATCGGGCGCCGAACTCATGGACCGGCTGCGCCAGGCCGCCGAAGCCGCGGGCATCGCCATCATCACCGAAGCGACCGCGACGGCGCTCTTCGTCGATGGCGGGCGCGTCGCCGGGGCGGAGATCACGCGCCCCGACGGGGCCGTCGACCGGATCGGCTGCGAAGCGCTGATCCTCGCGTCGAACGGCTATGGCGGCGACAAGGGCCTCGTGTCGGCGGAAATCCCCGGGATGGCGAAAGCGCTCTATTTCGGACATCCCGGCAATCAGGGCGATGCCGTCAAATGGGGCCGGGCGCTCGGGGCCAGGCTGCGGCATCTGTCGGGCCATCAGGGGCACGGCTCGGTCGCGCATCCGCATGGCATCCTCATCACCTGGGCCACCATCACCGAAGGCGGCTTCCAGGTGAACCTCGAAGGGCGGCGCTTCGCCAACGAGGCGCGCGGCTATTCGGAATCGGCCGCCGCGGTGATCGCGCAGCCCGAGGCGCTGGCCTTCACCATCTTCGACGCGCGCATCGCCGGCATCGCGCGGCAATTCGAGGATTTCCGGCAGGCGGAGGCTGCGGGCGCCATCTTGGCTGCCGACGACATCGCCCAACTTGCCTCAGCGACGCGCCTGCCAGCCGAGGCGCTGGCCGAGACCTTCGCGGAGGTCGAGCGGCTGAAAGAGACGGGCGGCGTCGATGGCTTCCGGCGCAGCTTCGCCGGGGCGCCCGCGCTGGTGGCGCCGTTCTGCGCCGTGCGGGTGACCGGAGCCCTGTTCCATACCCAGGGCGGGCTGGTGGTCGATGCCGAGGCGCGCGTGGTCCGCGAGGATGGCTCGCTCCTGCCCAACCTGTTCGCGGCGGGCGGCGCCGCCTGCGGCGTTTCGGGAGCCGATGCCTCGGGCTACCTGTCCGGCAACGGGCTGCTGACCGCCGTCGCCTATGGCTACATTGCCGGCGGCGCGGCTGCAGGCCGCATGCAACCAGCGTCGGGTTGACGGGTTGAACCTCCGCTGCCGCGCGTCGTTGTTATTAGCCGGTTCATAAAAACGGGCCTATGCTGCCCTTGAATCGCCGATCACGGAACCGGCGATGCGCCGGAGGTTTCCTCGACCATGACTGGGCAGGCCCTGTTGATCTCGCTGCTCGGTGGCATCGCGCTGCTCGTCTGGGCGACACGGCTTGTGCGCACGGGCGTCGAGCGCGCCTTAGGCGAGCGGCTGCGGTCCGTCATCGCCGGCGCCACCCGCAACCGGGTCACGGCCCTGACCAGCGGCGTTCTGGTCGCGACGGCGCTGCAGAGTTCGTCGGCGGCCGCCATGCTGATCGCCAGCTTCGCCGAGCGCGGGCTCATTGCGCTCGGCGTGGCGCTTGCCATGATGCTCGGCGCGGATGTCGGTTCGACGCTGGTGGCGCAGGCGCTGGCCTTTGACCTCCGGCCGGTCGCGCCGGCTCTCATCGTGATCGGGGTGGGGTTGTTCACCTGGGCGGCCAGCCCCTTCCTGCGGAATATCGGCCGGGCCGTGATCGGCGTTGCGCTGATGATTGTCGCGCTCGGCATGATCGTGGGTGCGTCCGAGCCGCTGCGCAATGACTGGCTGCTCTCGATTATCCTCGGCCGGCTGGAAGGCCAGCCTGTCCTCGGCGTGATTGTCGCGGCGCTGCTGGCGTGGGGGCTGCATTCGAGCGTGGCCTTCGTGCTGCTGGTGATGGCGCTCGCGTCAGGCGGCACCGTCAGCCCGCCGCTGGCGCTTGCGCTCGTGCTGGGCGCCAACATCGGCTCGGGCCTGATCGCCTTCGGCATGAATGTCGGGGGAGGCGTCGCTACGCGGCGGATCGTGACGGGAAACCTTCTCTTCCGGATCGCGGGCGCCGTCGCGGCGCTGGCGGCGCTGCCGCTGCTCCAGCCGCTGCTGCCGCTCCTTGGCGAGGGCGGACGCTTCGTCGTCAACGTCCACACCGCCTTCAACCTCGCGCTCGCGGCGATCTTCCTGCCATTGACGGCTGTTGCGGCGCGGCTGCTCGAGGGCTGGCTCGCGGAGCCGAAGCCCTCGCCCGGTGAGCGCCGCCTCGACTACCTCGACGAGGATGCGCTCGAGCAGCCGATGGTCGCCCTTTCTGGCGCCTCGCGCGAGGTGCTGCGCACCGCGGAGACCGTCGAGGTGATGCTGCGCGAGGCGATCCTGGCCTTCGGGCCGGACGGCGAGGAGAGGGCGAAGGGCGTGCGGACGCTCGACGACCGCGTCGACACCGCGCAGGAGCAGATCAAGCTCTACCTGACGCGCCTGACCCGCAAGCCGATGAGCGAGGAGGACAGCCGCAAGGCCTTCGATCTCATCCTCTTCGCCACCAATCTCGAGCATGTCGGCGACATCATCGACAAGAACCTGCTGGAGCTCGCGGCCAAGCGCCGGAGGCTGGGGGTCAACTTCTCGGAGGAAGGCTGGCGCGAGATCAAGGACCTGCACGCGCGGGCGGTCGAGCAGGCGCGGCTGGCGGTCACCGTGTTCGTGACGCGCGATCCCGACATGGCGCGCCAGCTCGTCAGGGCCAAGGACGATGTGCGGGCGGTCGAGCGGCGCGCGACCGCGAATCATCTCAGGCGCTTGCGCGACGGAGCTGTCGCATCGCTCGAGACCTCGTCGCTGCATCTCGACATCCTGCGTGACCTGAAGCGCATCATCGCGCACCTGACCGACGTGGCCCATCCGATCCTCGAGGCGACGGGCGAACTCAGGCGTTCGCGGCTCTCGGAAGCGGAGCCCGCCGCGCTGCCCGGCTGACGCCGCGGCGGACCTTATCGCCAGCTTGGACGTTGCTGCGAGCGGGTGTAACGACGCCCGTGGAACCGGCGGCCGGCGCCGGACGATGAGATTCGAGGCGCGACATGACTGTGCTTGTTTCGGGCGGGGCCGGCTACATCGGCGGCCATATGGTTCTGAACCTGCACGACCGTGGCGAGCCGACTGTCGTCCTCGACAATCTCTCCACCGGCTTCCGCTGGGCGACTCCGCCTGACGTTCCGCTCGTCGTGGCGGATGCCGGCGAGTTCGAAACGGCGCTGAACGCGATCCGGACGCACAAGGTGCGCTCGATCATCCATTTCGCGGCCCGGATCGTCGTGCCCGAATCCGTTTCCGATCCGCTGGGCTACTACCTCGCCAACACCGTGAAGACGCGCGCGCTGATCGCGGCCGCTGTCGCGGGCGGGGTGCAGGAGTTCATCTTCTCCTCCACGGCGGCGGTCTATGGCGAAACCTCCCTGGAGCCCGTGCACGAGGACCGGCCGCCGGCACCCGTGTCGCCCTACGGCGCGTCGAAATACATGAGCGAGATGATGCTGAGGGATGCGGCAGCGGCCCACGGCTTCAAATACGCGATCCTGCGCTACTTCAACGTAGCGGGGGCTGATCCAAAAGGGCGCTATGGCCAATCCACCCCGATGGCGACGCACTTGATCAAGGTCGCCGCGCAGGCCGCGCTCGGGCAGCGGACCTTCCTCGAGATGTTTGGGCAGGACTATCCGACGCCGGACGGCACCTGCGTTCGCGACTACATCCACGTGTCGGACCTTGCCGAGGCACACGCTGTCGCGCTTGGCCATCTGCGCGGGGGCGGCGGCAACATCGTCGTCAATGCCGGCTATGGCCGCGGCTATTCGGTGCGGCAGGTGATCGAGGCGGTGCGCGAGATCTCTGGCGTCGACTTCGAAGTGAGGCAGGGCCCTCGGCGGCCGGGGGACCCGCCCGCCATCGTCGCCAACGCCGACACGCTGCGCCGCCAGCTCGGCTGGACGCCCAGGCTCGACGATCTCGGCGTTATCGTCCGTCACGCTCTCGACTGGGAGCGCGAGCTGGTGCGCCGGGCGGCGAATTGAGCGGCCCGCAGCCGGCGCAAGGCTGCCAGACTCGCCGAAGGCTGGATTCCGGGGCTCAAGCAATCTATCGTCATGGCCGTGGTCCGCGACGCGAGTCCGTCGCCTCGACCCGCGACATGCATGCCGCCATCCAGACGATGGCGTGAACGTAGCTTGTGTTTGAACCGCGTCCGGACGCCAGTCCGTCTTTGCGTGGCCGGATTCCGTAGCGTAATGGAATCACGAACCTGAATCGGCAGTATTGTCTTGTTGATGTTCCGCAGAGCCTCCCGTGCGATGGTCATAAGGCTGATGGGCGCAGCCTACGACCTCGCTTGCGCAGGGCTGGTCATCCCTCTGGCCTTCCTGATCCGCACCGGAG
>JAIXZF010000038.1 GCA_027489835.1 Hyphomicrobiales bacterium | reverse complement strand
GGCAAGGCCATCGCGCTCGGCGAGGATTACGGGATGATCAAGACCATCTTCGACGCGAAGACCGGCAAGCTTCTGGGTGCGCACATGGTCGGCGCGGAGGTCACCGAACTCATCCAGGGTTTCGTCGTCGCCATGGGGCTGGAGACGACCGAGGAAGAGCTGATGCACACCGTCTTCCCGCATCCGACGCTGTCCGAGATGATGAAGGAAAGCGTGCTGGATGCGTATGGCAGGGCGCTGAATGCGTGAGCAAAGCCTCTTTCGGCCCTATCGTATTGCGGGAGCGGGTGCGCGGTTTGCCTATACGATGGTCGACGCCATCCTATTCTGGATGATCTGGCAGTTCGTCGTTGAGTACACGCGTGTCCGACCGCCGTTCGGGTTCATGCAGCGCTACAAACCTGCGGACTACGAGGCATATCTGACAGTCATGTCGTGGATGACGCTTGCGCTGTTTCTCTTGAGTTTCGTTCTACACGTTGCATTCGGCGCATCACTCGGCAAGCTCGTTGCGGGCTACCGAACGGTGCGGACCAGCGGGGCGCGAATGCCAGTTTATTTGTGTTTCCTGCGGAGTTTTGGGCTTTTCGTGATCGGGTTGATGATCTTGGCGCCGGGACCACTGATTGCTTATGTATTCGGCGAAGGGTCCGAAATATCATCCTCAAGCGCTCTCATGCTGGGACTTGTTGTCTGGATTTTCCTGGCTTGGCTGCCTGCCGGAGGGCCGGTCGACGGCGCAAGCAGTGAGCGCGAGGTTACCATCCTTGAGCGTTTTCTTGGGATCATGACCGTGAAGCTGGATCGAAGCGGCGGTGGCTATAGGCAACCCGACGAGACGTCTTGATCCATGGACCCCAAACTCCCTTTCATCCTCCTGGCCTTGCTCGGCGGCGCGGCTTTGCCGGTGCAGATCGGCATCAATGGTTCGCTGCGCCAGATCATCGGCTCGACCACGCAGGCGGCCACGATCTCGTTTTCAGTGGGCGCCGTGGCGGGGCTGATCGCCAGCGCGGCAATGCGCGAAGGCACGCCGTCGCTGGAGAGGCTGGGGCAGTCCGCACCATGGATGTGGCTCGGCGGGCTCCTCGGCATATTCTATGTCTGGACGACGATTGTCGCCGGCCCGAAGCTTGGCGCGCTGCTGGCGGTTTCGCTGGTGATCGCGGGGCAACTCACCGTATCGCTTGCGCTCGACCACTTCGGCGCGCTCGGCTTTCCGCAAAGCAGCATTTCGCCGTTGAAGCTGTTCGGCCTGGGCTGCGTCATCATCGGCGTGCTGGTGATCGGATATTCCAAGCAGGCATAGAAGGTTAGTGTCATGGCAGGGCCTGTCCCTGCCATCGCGGTCCGAAGACCGCGCAACCCGTTGCGCCGAGATCACCGGCACAAGGCCGGTGATGACACCAGATGCTCCTTCATCGCAGCTCCGCTTTGCACCATCCGCCCGAAACACCTATATCCGCCCCAACACGAGGCGAACCTGACATGGCCGTTGTTCTCGACCTGCTGACAGCCGATCCGCGCAAGGCGGAGGCCCCGCGCCACCCCGAGAAGGCGAAGCGCGCAGAAAATCCGGTGCTGAAGAAGCCCGACTGGATTCGCGTCAAGGCGCCCGGCTCGCCGAAATGGGCGGAAACGCATTCCATCGTGAAGGAGAACAAGCTCGTCACGGTGTGCGAGGAGGCGGGCTGCCCCAATATCGGCGAATGCTGGGAGAAGAAGCACGCCACCTTCATGATCCTGGGCGAGATCTGCACCCGCGCCTGCGCCTTCTGCAATGTCAGGACCGGCGTGCCCGGCCCGGTCGATGCCGACGAGCCGCGCCGCGTGGCCGAAGCCGTGGCGAAGATGGGGCTGGAGCACGTCGTCATCACCTCCGTCGACCGCGACGATCTCGAGGATGGCGGCGCGCAGCATTTCGCCGAGGTGATCGCGGCGATCAGGCGCCTGTCGCCCCGCACCACGATCGAAATCCTGACGCCCGACTTCCTGCGCAAGGATGGCGCGCTGGAGATCGTGGTGAAGGCGCGTCCCGACGTGTTCAACCACAACCTCGAGACGGTGCCCTCCAAGTATTTGAAGGTCCGCCCGGGCGCACGCTACTTCCACTCAATCCGCCTGCTCCAGCGCGTGAAGGAGCTCGATCCGACCATCTTCACCAAGTCGGGCATCATGGTGGGGCTGGGCGAGGAGAGGAACGAGGTGCTGCAGTTGATGGACGATCTGCGCTCGGCGGATGTCGACTTCATCACCATCGGACAATACCTCGCCCCCAGCCGCAAGCACCACCCGGTCATCCGCTTCGTGCCGCCCGAGGAGTTCAAGGGCTACGAGACCATCGCCTATGTAAAGGGCTTCGCCATGGTGTCGGCCACGCCGCTGACCCGCTCCTCGCATCATGCCGGCGAGGATTTCGCCAGGCTCAAGGCCGCCCGCGCCGCGTCCGCCCCCGTCCGGGCGTGATGCGCGCATGACGGGCTCGCGAACCTATCGGGCCGAGCTTGCGCTGCGCCGCGCCATTCCCGAACCCGTCAAGGCCGTCGTCCGTGTCCTTCGGCTGCTCAAGCCGCCGCCTCCGGGCGCGCCAGAGATCCCGCAGGAGCTGCTCTCCGGCTGCGTTATGCTGGCGAACCGGGCCGCGCTGCTCGACCACGTGCCGAAGGGCGGCGTGATCTGCGAGCTGGGCACGCAGCGTGGCGCCTTCGCGCGGGAGATCCTTGCGCGCGCCGAGCCTGCCGAGCTTCATCTGGTCGACGTGAGCTTCGCCGCCTGCGACCCGTCGGTGATGGCCGATCCGCGCGTTTCGGCCCATGAAATGCTCACCACCGCCTTCCTTCCCGGTTGCGCCGACGCGCGCTTCGACATGATCTATGTCGACGCCGACCACACCCATGCAGCCGTGAAGGCCGACATTGCGGCGGCGAAGCAGAAGGTGAAGCCGGGCGGCCTGCTGGCCTTCAACGATTTCGCCCGAATCGTCAGGCCCGGCCTCGGCCAGTTCGGCGTCCATCAGGCGGTCTGCGAGTTCATGGTTGAGGAGGGCTGGCCGATGGCGTTCTTCTGCATGAATGGCGAGGCTCTCTACGACGTGGCCCTTCGCCGGCCGCCGGCCTGACCGCCTTCGCTTCTCCAGATACAGGCCCGAAACCATGCCCTCTTTCCGCACCGTTCGCCACGTCGCCCATGCGCCCGGGCGCATGTTCGACCTCGTCGCGGACGTCGAGCGCTATCCCGAGTTCCTGCCGTTCTGCAAAAGCCTCGTCGTGCGCCGCCGCACCACGGGCGAGGACGGCATCGAGACCGTGGTGGCCGCGATGAGCGTCGGCTACAAGGCGATCAACGAGAACTTCACGAGCCGCGTGAAGCTCGACCGCCCCGGCCTTCGGATCATGGCCGAATACATCGACGGGCCCTTTTCCTTCCTCGACAACCGCTGGACCTTCACGCCCGACACGACGAAAGGCCCGGATGGCTGCGCGGTGGAGTTCTTCATCACCTACGAATTCAGGAGCCGGATGCTGCAGATCCTGGCGGGCGCGGTGTTCGACCGCATCTTCCGGATCTTCTCCGAAGCTTTCGAGGCCCGGGCCGACGAGGTCTACGGCAAGCCCTGACCTGACGCCATCAACCGGGCATTAAGCCCGCCGATGTTACGCAACGGTCACTCGCAGAAGGGAGTGACCTCATGCCGGAATTGGCGCAAGCCGCCACGACAGATGGCGCGCTCCGGCGGATCGGTCTTGCCATCCCCGCCTTCACTGTCGCGGTGGGCCTGTCGGCCTTCCTGCTCTTTTCCGTCCAGCCGATGTTCACCAAGATCGTGCTGCCGAGGCTTGGCGGCAGCCCCGCCGTCTGGTCGGTGGCCATGGTGTTCTTCCAGGCCATGCTGCTCGCCGGTTATGGCTACGCGCACTGGCTGACCACGCGTCTCGCGCCGCGCAAGGCCGCTCTGGTCCATGTCGCGGCGATGCTTGTCGTCCTCGTACTGGCCCTCCCGATCGGCCTCACCAGCGCGCTGGGCCAGCCGCCATCGGAAGGCGCGACGCTGTGGCTGCTCGGCGTCTTCGCCCTGTCCGTGGGCCTTCCCTTCTTCATCGTCTCGGCGCACGGCCCCTTGCTGCAGGCGTGGTTCGCGCGCACGGGTCACGGCGCCGCGGGCGATCCCTACTTCCTTTATGCGGCATCCAATCTCGGCAGCCTCGTTGCGCTCCTGAGCTATCCGTTCCTGATCGAGCCGCTGGCTTCGACGCGGGTCCAGACCGCGCTGTGGTCCTTCGGCTTCGCGCTGCTGATCGCCGCCGTCGCGCTCTGCGCCGCTTTCCTGCCTTCGCTTGCGGCGGCTCCGGAACGGGCCCCGGAGCGGGTGGAAGCGGCCGGCTGGGCCGAGCGGGGTCGCTGGTGCGCGCTCGCCTTCGTGCCATCGGGCCTGCTGGTCGCCGTCACCGCGCATATCTCGACGGATGTCGCCGCGGCCCCGCTGCT
>JAIXZF010000181.1 GCA_027489835.1 Hyphomicrobiales bacterium | reverse complement strand
GGCGATCGCGATGGCGAGCCAGAAGGCGAGCAGGCTGCCGAACATGCGCGAGCCGAGCGGGTTGCCGGCCGCCAGGACCAGCCAGACGCCGAGCGCCAGCACGGCGGCATGATGCACCGGCCGCTTCGTGCGTCCCATGGCGAGGGCGAAGGCGGGCAGCCAGAAGGCCAGATACCACGGCGTCGACGTCCACGAGATGGTGGCCAAGGGTCCCAGCACGCCGGCGCCCTCGCTGTAGCTTGCGAACAGCCAGCCAGCGCCGGCCGCGAAGGCGATGATCAGTGCCCCGTCCGAGCGCATCAGCGCTGCCGCGACCAGCGCCCCGATCCCGACCAGCAGGGCGCCTGCGGGCCAATCGGCCGGCAGATGGTACATCTGCCCGACCAGCGCGACGCCGGCGCCGAACACCAGGGTCGCAAGCGTGGCGGCTGCGTCGGCGGTCCGCGGCGAGCCCGCCCTGCCGAAATGCCAGGATGCGCCCAGCGCCGCCACAATGCCCGCGAGGATGCCGCCAAGCTTGACGAGGCGCGGGATGGCCTCCCAGTTCGCTGCGACGAAAGCGATCATTGCGGCCGCCAGCAGCAGCGCGCCGAGCATGCCGAGCACGCCGGGCAGCTTCACCCCGCCCTGTGCCTCGACGGCGCGACGGATCGCCGACGCCTGGGTGGGCTGGATCAGCCCGGCATGCGTCCAGTTCACCAAGTCGGCTTCGAGCCGCTTGCGATAGCTCCCGAGCATCATGGGATGAGTGTGGCGCGAGTCGCGCGGAATTGTCGAACGGCTTTCGCGCGTTTCGTCAACGTTTCGCCAATGCCGGCCCCCTGCGCGGAGCTGGGAGCCGGCCCGGCGTTCACCCTCCCGCGAGCGCCGCCTTCGCGCGCTTGAGGTCGGGCGGCGTCGCCTCGTCGGTCAGCGACGCGATGCAGTCTGCGAGGCTCATCACGGTCTGCGCCTGCGAGCCGAGCCTTCGGACGGTGACGGTCGTCTCATCCGCCTCGCGCTTGCCGACCGCTATGATGACCGGGACCTTGGCGAGCGAGTGCTCCCGCACCTTATAGTTGATCTTCTCGTTGCGCAGGTCCGCCCGCGCCCTGAGGCCATGGGCCAGCATCGCCTCGGTGACCCTCTCGGCGTAGGCGTCGGCATCAGACGTGATCGGGCAGACGAGGACCTGCTCGGGCGCCAGCCAGAGCGGGAAGTGCCCCGCATGGCTCTCGATGATGATGCCGAGGAAGCGCTCGAGCGAACCCACGATGGCGCGGTGCACCATCACCGGCTGCTTCTTCTCGCCGTCCGAGCCGATGTAGAAGGCCCCGAAGCGCTCGGGCAGGTTGAAGTCGACCTGCGTCGTGCCGCACTGCCAGTCGCGCCCGATCGCGTCGCGCAGGGTGTACTCGAACTTGGGTCCGTAGAACGTCCCCTCGCCCTCGTTGACGCCTGTCTTGATGGCGCCACCCGATTCGGCCTCCATCCGCCCGAGCGCCTTCCGAAGGATCGCCTCGGCATGGTCCCACATCGCGTCCGTGCCGACGCGCTTTTCGGGGCGCGTCGCGAGCTTGACCACCACCTCCGTGAAGCCGAAATCGCGATAGACCGACATCATGAGATCGTTGATCTTCATGATCTCGGCCTCGAGCTGCTCCTCCGTGCAGAACACATGGGCGTCGTCCTGCGTGAACCCGCGCACGCGCATCAGCCCGTGCAGCGCGCCAGATGCCTCGTAGCGGTGGACGATGCCGAATTCCGCAATGCGAATAGGCAGATCGCGGTAGCTCTTGAGCCCGTGCTTGAAGATCTGGACATGGCCGGGGCAGTTCATTGGCTTCAGCGCGAACACCTTCTGGTCGGCGCTCTCGTCCTTCGGGTTCATGAAGGCATGGGCGGATTTCACCGCGAACATGTTCTCCTGGTACCAGCCCCAGTGCCCGGAGGTCTCCCACAGGCTCTTGTCGAGGATCTGGGGAGCGTTGACCTCCTCGTAGTCGCGGCGGATGCGCCGGCGATTGTAGGCGATCAGCTCCTGGAACATCGTCCAGCCCTTGGCGTGCCAGAAAACCGTGCCGGGGCCCTCGTCCTGGAAATGGAACAGGTCCATCTCCCGGCCGAGCTTGCGGTGGTCGCGCTTCTCGGCCTCCTCGATCTGCTTCAGGTGCGCGTCCAGCTCCTCCTGCCGGGCGAAGGCGGTGCCGTAGATGCGGGTCAGCATCGGCTTGGAGGAATCGCCGCGCCAGTAGGCCCCGGCCACCTTCATCAGCTTGAAGGCGTTGCCGACCTTGCCGGTCGAGGTCATGTGCGGACCCCGGCACAAATCGATCCAGTCGCCCTGCGCGTACATCTTGAGCGTCTGGTCGGCGGGGATCGCGTCGACGAGCTCGACCTTGAAGGCCTCGCCTTTCGTCTCGAAGAAGCTTCGGGCCTTGTAGCGGCTCCATTCCTGCTTGGTGAACGGCCGGTCGCGCGCGATCACCTCGCGCATCTTCTTCTCGATGACGGGCAGGTCGTCGAGCGTGAAGGGTTGCTCGCGATGGAAATCGTAGAAAAAGCCGTTCTCGATCACCGGGCCGATGGTGACCTGGGTGCCCGGAAACAGCTCCTGCACGGCCTCGGCCAGCACATGCGCGCAATCATGGCGGATCAGTTCGAGCGCGCGCGGGTCCTCGCGATTGATGAACTCGATGCGCGCGTCGGCGGTGATCGGATCGGACAGATCCCTCACCTCGCCGTCCAGCGCCATCGCGACGGTCCGCTTCAGCAGAGAGGGCGAGATGCCGCCCGCGATCGCCGCGCCGGTGATGCCGATGGGAAACGGACGCTTCGCGCCATCGGGAAATGTCAGGGAAAGGGAGGCGTCCATGCGCACATCTCCTGCTCACTCGGGGAAACGAACCCCGTAAGTCAGTCCGGCCGCGGCTGTGATCCGTGATGGTGGCCCGCGCCCGGTTGCGCCGCCATCGGCAGGGGCTTGCCATGAAGCGTGGCTGCAAACACCTTGTGGATCGCAATAGCCGAGCCATCGGGGGCAAACAAGCGTGTCGTTGACGACCTTACTCGGCGCCGTCGTTGCGCTCGCGGCGCACGCGGGCGTGGCGCTGGCCCAGGCGCCCGCCCCCGCCGGGGCGCCGCAGCCCAGCTATGCGCCGATCGGCGAGCCGATGACCTTCCGTCTGGCCGAGGGCGCCGGCCCGGGCGAGGCGCGGCGCTGGGTCAGCGCCACCGGGCAGATCCAGGCCGGAACGCCGGCTGCCTTCCTCGCCTTCGCCAGGGACAAGGACCTTCAGGGCGTGCCGCTCGTGCTCGATTCGACGGGAGGCCGGGTCACGGCGGCGATGGCGCTCGGCCGCGCCGTCCGGGCCGCGCGCATGAACGCCAGCGTCGGGCGAACCATCCGGGTCGGCGATCAGGATGCAGTGCGCACGACCGATGTGGGATGCTTCTCGGCCTGTCCGCTGGTGCTGATGGGCGGCGTCGAGCGTTTCGTGCCCGAGGATGCGCGCATCGCCCTGCACATGTTCAGCGTCGAGCTCGACGCCGAAGGCAACAAATCGCGTGGCGAGCCCAGCTTCCGGGACATCGAGCAGGCGCAGCGGACGATGGCGCGCCACGCCGTCTACCTCTCCGAAATGGGCGTCAACCCCCGCTACCTCGAGATCATGACCGAGGCCAGCTTCAGGGGCGAGATGCGACGCCTCTCGAATCCCGAGATCGTGGCGACGAAGCTGGCCTCCATCACGCCCCGCGCGGAAGCCGCCCGCGCCGCGTCGATCTGGTCGATCAGCGCACCCTCAGCGCAGCCGCAACTCGTTCGCGGCGGCCGGCTCGAGGAAAGCGACCGCATGGTCGTGGACCATGAGCTGGTGCTCGAATGCGACACGGTCCGCGGCTTCCTGTTCGCGACCTATCGCCAGCGCCTCGTCAGGCTTGCCGCACCCCGTCAGGAGCCCCTGCCCGTGCTCGTCAACAGCGTGAGGCTCGATACGGGTGGCTGGGACTATGTGATGCGCGCGCCGACCGGCCGGGGCCTCGGCATCGCCAATCCGGGCGGCGATCTTTGGATGCGCCGAAGCATCCCGCGCAAGGTCTTCGAGGACGCCGCTGCGAACGGGCGGCTCGACATCGAGATCACGGCGACGGGCAAGCCGAAGCGGGTGGCCAGCCTCCACGATGCCTCGCTCGGCCGCCACCTGCCCGAATTCGCGCGCCGTTGCGACGCGCGCCCGGGCCTCGTCAGCGTGGGCGGGAATCCGCGGCGGTGACGGCGTCCGGGGCCGGTGCGCTGTCCGGCTGGCCCTGCACGCCGCGCCACCGTGCATAGCGCCAGGGGGTCAGCGCGGTCGCGCCGTCCGGCAATGATTCGCAAACGAGGTCGATGCCGTCCGTGCCCCATGGGTTGCAGCGGCAGATGCGGGCGAACCCGATCCAGCCGCCGGCCCAGAGCCCGTGCCGTTGGATGGCCTCGTCGGTGTATTCGGAGCAGGAGGGCCAGTGCCGGCATTGCCGGCCCACCAGCGCCGATGCGCTGAGCTGGTATCCTCTGATGGCGTAATGCGCCGCCCGGCGGCCGAGGCGCACGGGGGCCGCCCTCATCGCCTCACCAGAGCGCGCGCGCCAGAAGCGTCAGCGCCGCGATCCCGAGCGCCGTCAACGTCAGCACCATGCCGGCCACCCGCCCCGGGCTGGAGCCGGCCGTGCGCGAAAGGCCGAATGCGTGCGCCGCCCGCCCGACCACGATCATGATTCCCAGGAGGTGCATGAGCGCGGCGGGCGCCGCCACCAGCGCCAGCAGGATCAGGGCGCCGATCGCGACCGGAGCGTTCTCGGAGAAATTGCCATGCACGCGGATGGCGCGGGCCAGTTCCTTGTCCTGTCCGTCGCCGATGCCCACGAGCTTGGTCCGGCGCTGCATGATCACCCTGGCCTGCAGGACGATTCCCATCAGGATCAGCACGCCGCTGTAGAGCGCCGCGGCCGAGAGCTGCGCGGAAAGAATGGTGAGGTTCATGTCGGTAGTCCTATTCGGCGGCGGATTGATGCGCCGCGCCGCGCGCCTCGATCTGGTTCACGGCGTCGACCACCGCATCGAAGGTGAGGAGCGTCGAGGCATGGCGCGCCTTGTAGTCCCGCACCGGCAGCAGCACGGACAGGTCCGCCCACGCCCCACTCGGCGGCTCGCCGCCATCCTTCAGCATGGCGCGCGCGGCTTCGCGCACGGCCCGGAGTTCGTCCGCGGTGGCGCCGACGACATGGCGGGCCATGATCGAGGAGGACGCCTGGCCGAGCGCGCAGGCCTTCACGTCATGGGCAAAATCGGTGACGCGGCCTTCGGCCATCGTCAGGTCGACCGTCACCTTCGAGCCGCAGAGCCGCGAATGGGCCACGGCCGTCGCATCCGGGGCAACAAGCCGGCCGATGCGCGGGATGTTGGCCGCCAGCTCCAGAATGCGCTTGTTGTAGACGTCGTCGAGCATGATCCTGCCAATATAGGGGCGTCTGATCGCGGAGGCGAGAGCTTCGGAGGCGCCCTTCATGACGCCGACGGCGCCGGCCATCAACATCTCGTGACGCTTGCGGCCAAGAGCCGCGCCTTGTGGTCCGCCCCGCGCGTGGCCACGTAGATCAGACCAACAAACCGTAGAGAGGCGCCGCATGAACCCGGTGGTTAAGCCCTTGTCGATGACGGCCAAGGCCGTTCCCGCGCAGACCCAGCCCCAGCCGCAGGATGGCCGCTTCCTCATGCGCGAGCCCACGCGGGAGGAGGCCGAGGCCGCAGTCCGCACCCTGATCCTGTGGGCGGGGGACGATCCCTCGCGTGAGGGCTTGCTCGACACGCCCAAGCGCGTCACCAAGGCCTTCAAGGAATTCTACAGGGGCTACGACGAGGACGCGCACGACATCCTCGATCGCGTCTTCGAGGAGGTCGACGGCTATTCCGAGATGGTCCTCGTCCGGGATATCCCGTTCTATTCCCATTGCGAGCACCATCTGGTGCCCTTCGTCGGCAAGGCGCACATCGCCTATTACCCGGCCAAGGGCGTGGTGGGCCTCTCCAAGCTCGCCCGCGTGGTCGACGCCTATGCGCGCCGCATGCAGACCCAGGAGACGATGACGGCGCAGATCGCCAACGTCATCGACGAGGTGCTGGCGCCGCGCGGGGTGGCCGTGCTGGTCGAGGCCGAGCACATGTGCATGTCGATGCGCGGCGTGCAGAAGCACGGCTCGTCGACCATGACGGTCCAGTATCGCGGCCTGTTCGAGGGCGAACCGGCCGAGCAGGCCAAGTTCTTCTCGATGGTGAAGTCCCAGCCCCTGCGCGCCGCGTTTTGACGCGGCCCTTGGCAGCGCTGTAACGTGATGACGCGCCGGAGACGGCGCGTTTTTCGTTGCGCGGATGATCGTGATGACCGGCTACACTACCCTTTTAAGCCGAAGCGAGATCGAGGAAGGTCTCGTGCTCGCTCCGAAATTCGACGCCCACGGCCTCGTCACGGTGGTCGCGACGGATGCCGACAGCGGCGACCCCGTCATGGTCGCTCACATGAATGCCGAGGCGCTGCGACGCACGATCGAGACGGGGGAAGCCTGGTACTGGTCGCGCTCGCGCCAGGCCCTCTGGCGCAAGGGCGAGACGTCCGGCCAGTTGCAGAGCGTGGTCGAGATGCGCGTCGACTGCGACCAGGACGCGATCTGGCTCCGTGTCAGGATCGGCGGCGACGGAGGCTGCTGCCATACGGGCCGCAGGACCTGCTTCTACCGCGTGCAGCCGACCGGCGCCGGGGCCGCGCTCCGGCCGATGATGTTCTGCGAGTGACTGGCCCCGGCCGAGGCGGCCCGGCGGCTCGCCGTCGCCGGCCATGCGCTTTCAGGCATTCGGACACCATATCGTCAAATGGCGTGGCTAAGTCTCGGCAGGAATGCCGGCGCGTTAACCGGATCTGGCGCATTTGGCGCGATCCTGTCGGGAACAAG
>JAIXZF010000468.1 GCA_027489835.1 Hyphomicrobiales bacterium | reverse complement strand
TGCATGTGGTAGCCGCGCTTCACGGCGAGGGGGAGACGGTAGCCGAGGCGGCGCGTGACGAGGTCCGCCCAGGGCCCGAGGCAGATCACGGCCTCGCGCGCCTTCACGACCTCGCCATGGAAGCCCACGGCCGTCCAGCGGCCATCCGAGGCCTGATCCAGCGTCGTCGCGTCGCCGCGCACGAAGCGGCCGCCGAGCGCGAGGAAGCGGTCGAGATAGGCCACGCCCAGGGCATGGGGATCGGACACGGAGGTCGGATCGGTCCAGTGAAGCGCGCCGATCAGCTCCGTCGTCAGGTGGGGCTCGGCCTGCCGGAGCTCGGCGGCGTCGAGCCTGCGGTGGTTGACCCCGAACTCCCGGTTCCACTTCTCGGCCTCGGCGAAGCGGGCGTCGCGTTCCCTCTCGGTGCGCAGCGCCTTCAGCCAGCCGGTGCGGCGGATGAGGTGGGCCGCGCCCGACTCGGCGGCGAGGGCATCATGCTCGGTGACGCAGTGCTCGATCAGGCGGGCATACTGGAGCGCGATGGCCTCGTGCCGCGAGCGGCGCGAATGGATCCAGTACGACATCAGGAAGGGCGCGAGGCCGGGCAGGGCCGAGGCGTGGTAGTGCGCGTCGATGGTGTTGTTCAGCGCGTAGCGGAGGAGCGCGCCGAAATCATGCGGGAAGCCGTAGGGATAGACGCCCTCGCGCTGGATCAAGCCTGCATTGCCGAAGGACGTTTCCTCGGCGGCTCCACGCCGGTCCATCAGCACGGTCGAGCGCCCGCGTTTCTGCAGATGGAGGGCGACCGACACGCCCACCATTCCTGCACCGACGACGATGCAATCCGCCTCCATCAGCCTCTCCCGCCGCTCACGCGACAGCTTATGCGCTGATCGGCGCAATGAAAGCGCTAATTGCCGACAAACTACGCATCGCCATGCGCTGGAAGCGCAGCGCGCCCGGCGAGACTTGCGAAACGCCCATGCGCGGAGCGGCGATTGCCAGTGGGATGCGATCTGCTAGGGCTGTCGTCGCGAAGCGTGGGCGAGCAGAAGGCGCGGCCGTTGAACCTGATCCTGTCCGCTCTGGCGCTGCTCGGCCGCTATGGCACGCAGGGCTTCGCGATCTCGATATTCCTGGGCCTGGCGCTGCCCCAGTTCGCCGCCGCGGCGCGGCCGCTGCTGCCCATCACGATCTTCCTGTTCGTTGCGATGACCTTCGCGCGCGCCGACGTGTCCGCGCTCAAGGCGGCGCTGGCCAAGCCGCGGGCCGTGATGCTGGCCGTGGCCTGGCTGACGCTCGCGCCAGTGGCGATGGTGCTCACCATCTTCGCGATATTCCCGCGCGGGGCGCTCGATCCCGGGCTCGTGCTGGGGCTGGTCGTCGTGGCCGCGTCGCCGCCGATCATGTCGGGGCCGGCGGTCGCGATGATGATGAACATCGAGCCCACCGTGCTGATCGCGGGCACCATCATCACCACGACGGCCGCCCCCTTCATCGCGCCGCCCCTGGCGGAGCTCGTGCTGGGCGGACCCGTGCCGCTCGACCGGACCGTGCTGATGGTCCGCATGCTCGGGCTGATCGGCGGGGCGATCGCGCTCGCCCTCGTGCTGCGCCGCTTCGCCGGTTACGACCGGATCAAGGCGCGCAAGGCCGAACTCGATGGCTTCGGCGTGGTGATGTACTTCCTGTTCGCCATCGCGGCGATGGACGGCGTGACCAACGCCTTCATCAATCGCCCGGGCAAGGCCTTCTTGTTTCTCGGGGTCGCGACGGCGGTGGCTGTGATGGGCTTCGTGCTGGCCTTCATCTGCCTCAGGCCGTTCATGAAGGGCGGCGATGTCTTCCTGATGGGGTACGGCACCGGCCAGCGCAACATGGGCGCGCTGATCGCGGCGCTGGGCGCGGCGACCCCGGAGACGACCTTCCTGTTCTTCGCGCTGGCGCAGTTCCCGATCTACCTGATGCCGCAGATGATCAAGCCTCTGGCACGGCGCTTCGCCGTCCCGCCGCCGCAAGCCGGGCAGCGATGACAGGACCGGCCGGATTGCCCCGGGCCGCCCCGGATGCTAACCCGCCCGCCATGTCCCGGCCCGTGCTAATCGCCCCTTCCATCCTTTCGGCCGATTTCGCGCGCCTCGGCGCCGAGGTCGCCTCCATCGACGCGGCCGGCGCCGACTGGATCCATTGCGATGTGATGGACGGGCATTTCGTGCCAAACATCAGCTTCGGGCCGGACGTGCTGAAGGCGATCAGGCCGCATTCGACGAAGTTCTTCGACGTGCACCTGATGATCCAGCCGGTGGACCCGTTCATCGAGGCCTTCGCCAGGGCGGGGGCCGACCTCATCTCCTTCCATGTCGAGGCGGGCCCGCACGCGCACCGCACGCTCAGGCTGATCCGTTCGCTCGGCAAGAAGAGCGGCATCGTGCTCACCCCGCAGACGCCGGCGAGCGCGGTCGAGCACCTGCTCGACGAGGCGGATCTCGTGCTGGTGATGACGGTCAACCCCGGCTTCGGCGGGCAGTCCTTCATCCGGGAGATGATGCCGAAGGTCGAGCAGCTGCGCGCCATGATCGGTGGCCGGCCCATCGACCTCGAGATTGACGGCGGCGTGACGCCCGAAACCGCGCCTCTCTGCATCAAGGCCGGCGCGAACGTGCTGGTCGCCGGCTCCGCCGCCTTCAGGGGCGGAGAGGGCGCCTACGCGTCCAACATCGCGGCCATCCGCAAGGCGGCCGCGGGGGCTCGGGGTGAATGGGTTTGAGAAGCGGCGTTCGCTCCGCTCACAGCTCGTGCGCTGGGTCCCGGGTTCGCTGCGCTGACGCTTCGTGCCCCGGGAACGCGCCTGTCCCGTTCGCTTTTCCGGGGATCCGCAGCGCGAGCGGAGGAGAACCCGGAAACCAGCGCCTGTTCCGTGAGCGACGCGAACGCATGATGAGGTCCGCATGATACCCCGCTATTCCCGCCCGGAGATGGTCGCGATCTGGGAGCCGCAGGCGCGCTTCCGCATCTGGTTCGAGATCGAGGCGCACGCCACCGACCGGCTGGCCGAGCTCGGCGTGGTGCCGAAGGAAGCAGCCGCGACGATCTGGGCCAAGGCGAAGGACGCGACCTTCGACGTCGCACGCATCGACGAGATCGAGCGCGTCACCAAGCATGACGTCATCGCCTTCCTCACCCATCTCGCCGAGATCGTCGGGCCCGAGGCGCGCTTCGTGCATCAGGGCATGACCTCGTCGGACGTGCTCGACACCACGCTGGCCGTGCAGCTCTCACGCGCGGCCGACATCCTGATCGCCGATGTCGACGCGCTGCTGGCGGCGCTGAAGCGGCGGGCCATGGAGCACAAGTACACGCCCACCATCGGCCGCTCTCACGGCATCCACGCCGAGCCGGTGACCTTCGGGCTGAAGCTCGCGCAGGCCCATGCGGAGTTCGCCCGCTGCAGGCAGCGGCTCGTCAGCGCGCGGGCCGAAATCGCCACCTGCGCCATCTCGGGAGCAGTCGGCACCTTCGCCAACATCGACCCGTCAGTGGAGGCGCATGTCGCTGCGAAGATGGGGCTCGCCGTCGAGCCGGTCTCGACGCAGGTCATCCCGCGGGACCGGCACGCCATGTTCTTCGCCACGCTGGGCGTCGTCGCGAGTTGCGTAGAGCGGCTGGCGACGGAAATCCGGCATCTGCAGCGAACCGAAGTCTACGAGGCTGAGGAGTATTTCTCCCCGGGGCAGAAGGGCTCGTCAGCGATGCCCCACAAGCGCAACCCGGTGCTGACAGAGAACCTGACGGGCCTCGCCCGCCTCGTGCGGGGCATGGCGCTGCCGGCGATGGAGAACGTCGCGCTCTGGCATGAGCGGGACATCTCGCACTCATCCGTGGAGCGCATGATCGGCCCCGACGCCACCATCACGCTCGACTTCGCGCTGGCGCGGCTCACGGGTGTCATCGACAAGCTGCTGATCTACCCCGCCAACATGCGGAAGAACCTCGACAGGCTGGGCGGGCTCCACAACTCGCAGCGCGTGCTGCTGGCGCTGACGCAGGCGGGAGCCAGCCGCGAGGAGAGCTACAGCCTCGTGCAGCGCAATGCGATGCGCACCTGGGAGCATGGCGAGGACTTCCTCACCAACCTCAAGGCCGACAATGAGGTCGGCGCACGCCTCTCCGCTGCCGAGCTTGAGGCGATGTTCGACGAGGGCTATCATTTCAAGCATGTCGACACGATCTTCGCCCGGGTGTTCGGGGAGGGCTGAACGCTGAGCCTTCTCGTCCGTCCTGCCTTCGAGAGCGACCTGCGCAAGGTCACGACCCTGATCGACCGCGCCGTGCGGATCTCCAACGCTCCCGAATATACCGGGGCCGAGCAGCTGAGGGTGCTGGCCGACTATACGTTACCGGCGATGACGCGGAGGCTCGCGCGGGCGGATCTGTTCCTGGTCGCCGAGTTGCCGGTCTGGGCCAGCCCCGACAGGGTCACCAGCGGGGTGCTCGTGGCCAATCGCGTGAAGCGGGCGAGCGCCGACGACGCGGTCAGCATTGAGGCGCTGTTCGTTGATCCCAACGCGCAGGGCATGGGCGTCGGGGCCGCGCTGGTCGAGGACCTGTTCGAGCGCGCGCGCAAGCGCGAGATCGGCCGCCTCGTCGTCTCGGCCTCGTTGACGGCCGTCGGTTTCTACGCCCATGTGGGCTTCAGCCGGGTGGCGCGCGGCGAGGCCGTCAGCGGCGTCGAGACGGTCATCATGGAGCGAATGGTCAACTAGCCGTCATGCGGACCTCCGACGTCGACATCCTCATCATCCCGGGCTGGGGCGGCTCGGGCCCCGAACACTGGCAGAGCCGCTGGCAAGGCAAGCTGAGCAC
>JAIXZF010000190.1 GCA_027489835.1 Hyphomicrobiales bacterium | reverse complement strand
CTCGGCCTTGGCGAGCGCCAGATTTGCAGCGTCGCGGGCGTCCTGGGCCTGTTTCAGAAGTTCGACCGGTGTGGCCATGGGCGTGTCCTCGCAGGTCAGGCTTTGGGCTGGAAGTTCGGATGGACGACGGCGCCGTCCCTGGTCAGCAGCGTGGCCTTCACCAGCTCGTCCTCCCAGTCCGGCTTCAGCACCTTCTCCTTCTTGTCGATCATCGTCTCGACGAAGGCGTAGAGGTTCTTGGCGTAGAGCGAGGAGGCGGTGGCGGCCAGACGGCCAGCCACGTTGAGATGGCCGACGATCCGGACGCCGTTCGGCGACACCACGACCTCGCCGGGCCTGGACAGCTCGCAGTTTCCGCCACGCTCGACCGCAAGGTCGATAATGACGGAGCCGGGCTTCATGCTCTCGACCATCGCGGCCGTGATGAGCTTCGGCGCCGGGCGACCGGGGATCAGCGCCGTGGTGATGACGATGTCCTGCTTGGCAATGTGCGAGGCGGTGAGTTCGGCCTGCTTGGCGCGATACTCGGCCGACATTTCCTTGGCGTAGCCGCCGGCCGTCTGGGCCTGCTTGAACTCCTCGTCCTCGACCGCAAGGAACTTCGCGCCGAGCGACTCGACCTGTTCCTTGGTGGCGGGGCGCACATCGGTGGCGGTGACGACCGCGCCCATGCGGCGGGCCGTGGCGATGGCCTGCAGCCCCGCGACGCCGACGCCCATGATGAAGATGCGCGCCGCCGGCACGGTGCCCGCGGCCGTCATCATCATCGGCAGCGCCCGGCCATACTCGGCTGCGCCATCGACCACGGCGCGGTAGCCGGCGAGGTTGGCCTGCGAGGACAGCACGTCCATCACCTGCGCGCGCGTGATGCGCGGCATCAGTTCCATGGCGAAGGCCGAAATCTTCGCGCCCGCCATCGCGGCCAGCGCCTCGTCCTGCCCGTAAGGATCCATCGTGGCGACGACGATCGCGCCGGCCTTGTAGCCTTTCAGCTCGGCCTCGCCGGGACGGCGCACCTTGAGCACGATGTCGGCATCCTTGGCGGCATCCTTGCCGTTCTTGGCGATGCTGGCCCCGGCCGCCTCGAATTCGGCGTCGGGAATGCCGGCGCCCTGGCCCGCGCCCGCCTCGACGGTCACGCTGGCGCCGAGGCCGATGAACTTCTTCACCGTCTCGGGCGTGGCCGCGACGCGGGTTTCGGTGCCTTTGGCTTCCGCCGGGACAGCGATGCGCATGGAAGGAATGTCTCCGAGAGGGACGTAGGTCAGTGTACGGCGCCGCCGCTGATGAACACCAGCGCAAGCAGCATCAGCACCAGCGGCACGGCAGGAGCGCGCCAGCCGATCCTGGGAGAGGCGATGCCGATCGCCGCCGTCACCAGTGCGAGGAGCGTGCCGAAGATGCAGGTCAGCCAGGCATGCTTGACACCGCCCACGGCCAGCGCCGTCATGATGGCCGCGAGCGCCACGGTGCCGACTTCCGTGAACAGCACGAAGCCCTTGAAGGTCGAATCGTGCGCTTCGTAATCCATCGCGGGGTGGCCCGCCTCGCCGGTGTTGCCGTGATCGGCCATGGCTGTCTCCGAATAGCTCTTGGGGTGCGGATCAGGTTCGATGAGCCTGTAGCGCAAGGACAGCAAGGCTTGCAACGAGTCAACGGGCGCGGACGCGCTTTTGGCGCTGTCCGCCCGGCTGCGGTCAGGCGCCGAGCCCGACCGCGCGCAGGGCCTCGCGCTGGCGCGCGGCGACCGTCTCGGCCGAGAAGCTCTCGAGCTCCTCTTCGATCAGCCTGAAGAAGTTCATCTCGGTGCGCAGGTGCAGGAACACACCACCCAGCCCGATCGCGGCGCGGTCCATGAACACGAACTCCTGCGGCACCGTGACCGGGCCCTTCTCCTTGAGCGCCTGATGCACGGCGAAGGCCTCGCGGCGGCCATATTCGCCCGGGCTGACCCCATCCGCGATGGTCCGCACCCGGTCGTCGAGCAGCGGGCCATAGATGAAGCGGGCCCAGATGTTCAGGATCTCGACCAGCTCCTTCGTCAGGTTCTTGAAGCCCCACACCTCGTAGGCGTGGACGATCCGGGCCTGATCATTGTCGAGCAGGCCATTCCTGAGCTCGTTGACGCCATTGACGAAGGTGGCAGGGAAGATCCTCACGCAGCCATAGTCCAGCAGGTTGAGCCCGCCCGGCTGGCCATCGTCGCGCTGGAACACCGTGTAGTTGCCCAGATGCGGATCGCCATGGATGACGCCATGGCGGATGAACGGCCGCCACCAGGCGTGGAACATGGCCCGGGCGATGCGGTTGCGCGTCTCGAGGTCGGCATCCTTGTGGCTGAGCAGCTTGGTGCCATCGAGCCAGTGCATGGTGAGGAGCCGCTTGGTGGACAGCGCGGTGTCCACCTCGGGCACCCGCACGTCTTCGGTGCCCTTCAGCATCAGCCGGTACAGCGCCGCATGCTTGGCCTCGCGGTGGTAATCGAGCTCCTCGCGCACCCGCGCGCCGAGCTCCTTGGCGATCTCCCGCGTGTCGATGGCCGAATCCATCTGCCTGTGCAGCGCCAGCAGGATCTGCAGCTGCGACAGATCCGCCTCCACGGCCGATTCCATGTCGGGGTACTGCAGCTTGCAGGCGAGGCGCACACCATCCTTGGACAGCGCCTTGTGGACCTGCCCCAGTGATGCGGCGGCGGCAGGCTTGAGGTCGAATTCGGCGAAGCGCCCGCGCCAGTTGGGGCCGAGCTCGGCCATCATGCGCCTGTTGACGAAGGCCGCGCCCATGGGCGGCGCCTCGGACTGAAGCTTCTGCAGCTCCTCGGCGTATTCGGGCGGCACCACGTCGGGAATGGTGGCGATGAGCTGCGCCACCTTCATCAGCGGACCCTTGAGCCCGCCCAGCGCCTGGGCCAGCGCCGCCGCGTTGCGCGCGTCGCCCGCGCTGCTGCGCCCGGTGATGAAGGAGGTGGCGATGCGCGCGGCGACGCCGCCCACGTTGGCGCCCACGCGGGCATAGCGGCTGGCGCGGGCCGAAAAGCGGTTCTGCTCGGTGTCGACGGGTCTG
>JAIXZF010000454.1 GCA_027489835.1 Hyphomicrobiales bacterium | reverse complement strand
GATCCGCATTGCCACCTCACCGAGAAGCGCATCCGCCTCGCCGACATCACGATCCTCTACAAAGAATACCCGCACACCGACTTCCTGCCGCGCGCCGAGGAATTGCTGACGCTGGTGCTGAAGACCATCAGGGGCGAGATCAGGCCGGTGGCGAGCCTCTACGATTGCCGGATGATCGCCTTCTTCCCCACCACGATGGAGCCGACGCGCTCCTTCGTGGACCGCATGTCGGCGCTGGAAGGCCGCGACGGCGTGCTCAGCGTTTCGCTCGGCCATGGCTTTCCCCATGCCGACGTGCCCGAGATGGGCACGCGCGTGCTCGTCTACACCGACGACGCCAAGGCCCATGGCGACGCGCTGGCGACGCGGCTGGGGCTGGAGATCGTGGGCCTGAGGGGCAAGACGGCGCCGAAGCTGCTGACGATCGGCAAGGCGCTGCGCGTGGCCGCCGAGCCGCGCCAAGGCTCGGGACCGGTGGTGATCGCCGAGCCGGCCGACAATGCCGGCGGGGGCGCGGCTTCCGACAACACGCTGTCGCTGAAGGCGTTGATCAGGCAGGGCGTGACCAATGCGGCGGTGGGGCCGATCTGGGACGCGCAGGCGGTGCGCTTCGCCCATCTCGCCGGCGTCGGCGCAAGGCTCAGGATGCGGATCGGCGGGAAGACGTCGGAGCTGTCCTCGACGCCGGTCGATTGCGAGGTCGAGGTGATCGGCCTCGCCAAGGCGGGGCTGCAATCCTTCGGCGACGCCAAGGTGCCGATGGGCGCGATGGCGGCGCTCAGGCTGGAAGGCGACATCGACGTGGTCTGCATCGAGAAGCGGACGCAGGCGCTCGGGCTCGAGGTCTTCACCGAAGTGGGCATCGATCCGCGCGCCAAGGACGTGGTGGTGGTGAAGTCGGCGCAGCATTTCCATGCCGCCTACGGGCCCATTGCCTCGAAGGTGCTCTACACAGAGACGCAGGGGCCCTCGACGCAGAACTATGCGAGCCATGGCTACATGCGCATCCGGCGGCCGCTCTACCCGGTCGATGCGAAGCCCGGGCAAGGAGGGCTGGTGCTGTGAGCGCGAGCCCGAGCGCAGAGACAGGCGCGTCCCGCATCGCCGTCATCGGGCTGGGCCAGATGGGCCTCGGCATGGCGACGACGCTGCTCGGCAAGGGCTTCGCCGTTTCCGGGTTCGATCCGTCCGCCGAGCGCCAGAGGCTGGCGCGGGAGGCGGGCGTGACGGTGGTGGCCGGCGCCGGCGAGGCCGCAGCAAACATCGTCATCCTGTCTCTGCCTCTGGCGCGTCATGTCGCGGAGACGGTCGAGGGCGGGCTGCTGGCTGGCCTCGCTCCGGGCTCGGTCATCGTCGACACCTCGACCTCGGAGGCGGCGGTGTCGCGCCGACTGGCGGAGGCCTGCGCCGCCAGGGGCGTCGGCTTTCTCGACGCTCCGGTCTCCGGCGGCCCGTCCGGCGCGAGGACCGGCGCGCTGACGATGATGGTGGGCGGGGAGGCGGCGCATCTGGACGTCGCGAGGCCCGCGCTCGAGGCGATGACCGCGAAGCTCATCCATGTCGGGCCGTCCGGCGCGGGCAATGTCGCCAAGCTCGTCAACAATCTGCTGGTGGCGGCCCATCTCATCACCGTGTCGGAGGCGATGCGGCTGTCGGAAGCGGCCGGGGTGCCGACCGCCGACGTGCTGAAGGTCGTCAACGCCGCCTCGGGCCGCAGCGCGGTGTCCGAGGTCAACTATCCGCGCTGGATCGAGAACGGCGCCTTCGATTCAGGCTTCACCATGGGCCTGATGCGCAAGGATGTGGGGCTCGCCGCCGCTCTCGCGGCCGAGGCCGGGCTGGAGCTGCCCGTGTCAGGCCTCGTCGCGCGGCTCTGGGCGGCCAGCGCGGAACGGCTGGCCGATGGCGAGGACTTCAACCGCATCGTGGCGCTTTCGCCGGAAGGACAAACGCCATGAACGCCGTCGCCGCCACACGCGCCCGCCGGCTGGCCGAACTCATCCAGCTGTTCCTGCCGGAAGGGCGCATCGGGAGCGTGATCGCTGGCGAGGTCATGCCGGGGTCGGGCGAAGAGATCGAGCTGGTCGATGCCTTCACCGGGCGACGTCTCGCGGCCTATGCCGATGGTGGGGCGCAGGCGGCCGACGCGGCCATAGCGGCGGCGGCCAGCGGCTTCGCCGCCTGGCGCGCGCTCACCGCCTCGGCGCGGGGGCGCATCATCTGGGCCATCGGGCAGCAGGTGCGCGCCCATGCCGCGGCGCTGGCCGAGCTCGAGGCGCTGTCCGCCGGCAAGCCGATCCGCGATGCGCGCGCCGAGGTCGGCCGCGTGGCCGAGATGTTCGAATACTATGCCGGCTGGGCCGACAAGATCGAGGGCTCGGTCATTCCCGTGCCGAGCAGCCACCTCAACTATGTGCGCCGCGAGCCGCTTGGCGTGGTGACGCAGATCACGCCCTGGAACGCGCCGATCTTCACCGCGGGCTGGCAGATCGCGCCCGCCATCGCGGCAGGCAATGCGGTGGTGCTGAAGCCCTCCGAACTCACGCCGCTGACCTCGCTGGCGCTCGCCATGCTGATCGCGCGGACGGAGGCGCCGGCCGGACTCGTCAACGTGCTGACGGGGCAGGGGCACACAGCGGGGGCTGCTGCCGTGCGCCATCCGCTGACGCGGCTCGTCGTGTTCGTCGGCTCGGTCGGCACGGGCCGCATCATCGCGGGCATGGCGGCCGAGGGTCTGAAGCCGGTGATCCTCGAGCTTGGCGGCAAGTCGGCCAACATCGTCTTCGCCGACGCCGATCTGGACCGGGCCGCGCTGGGCGCGCAGGCCGCGATCTTCTCTGGAGCCGGGCAATCCTGCGTCGCGGGCTCGCGGCTGCTGGTCGAGCGCGCCGTGCATGCGGAGATGGTGGAGCGGCTCGGCAAGGCAGCGACGCGCATCCCGATGGGCGATCCGCTGGCCGAGACGACGCAGATCGGGCCGATCGGCAATCTCAGGCAATGGCGGCGCATCGACGAGTTGGTCGCCGCCAGCGTCAGGGACGGGGCGCGCATCGCGGCTGGCGGCGGGCGTCCGAAGGGGCTGGACGATGGCTTCTTCTATGCGCCGACCGTCATCGACGAGGCCCGCGCCGACATGGCCGTCGCCTGCGAGGAGATCTTCGGGCCGGTGCTGACGGTCATTCCGTTCGACAGCGAGGAGGAGGCCGTCGCCATCGCCAACGCCACCGAATTCGGGTTGGCGGGCGCTGCCTGGACGCGCGATGTCGGCAGGGCGCACCGGATGGCTGGAGCCGTCAGGGCAGGCACTTTCTGGATCAACGCCTACAAGACGATCTCGGTGATGTCGCCGTTCGGAGGCTTCGGCGCGTCCGGCCATGGCCGCTCGTCGGGGCTCGAGGCGCTGCACGCCTATACCGCCACGAAAAGCGTCTGGGTCGAGACGGTGGCGAACCCGCCCGTCGCCTTCGGCTATGCGCAGGAGCGCTAGGCGGCGTTCAGGCCAGGGTGCGGGCGAGGAAGCCCTTGAGCCGCTCGGTCTGCGGGTTGGCGAGGATCTGGGCCGCCGGGCCTTCCTCCTCGATCATCCCGCCATGGAGAAAGAGCACGCGGTTCGCGACCTCGCGGGCGAAGCCCATCTCATGCGTGACGACGACCATGGTGCGGCCTTCCTCGGCGAGCGAGCGCATGACGCGGAGCACCTCGCCGACCAGCTCGGGATCGAGCGCGGAGGTGGGCTCGTCGAACAGCATCACCTCGGGCTCCATGGCGAGCGCGCGGGCGATGGCGACGCGCTGCTGCTCGCCGCCGGACATGTGGGCGGGGTAGGCATCCTTGCGGTGCGAGACGCCGACGCGGTCGAGGTAGCGCTCGGCGCGCGCCACGGCCTCGGCCTTGGTGAGGCCCAAGACGCGGATCGGCGCCTCGATGACGTTCTGCAGCGCCGTCATGTGCGCCCACAGGTTGAACTGCTGGAAGACCATGCTCAGCCGGGCGCGGATGCGCTGGAGCTGGACGGGATCGACGGCGGCCAGCTCGCCCGAGCGGTTCGGCGCGAGCTTCAG
>JAIXZF010000224.1 GCA_027489835.1 Hyphomicrobiales bacterium | reverse complement strand
TTGAGCGCGTCGCGCAGCCAGTCGCCGAGCAGGTTGACCGACAGCACGATCAGGCCGAGCTGCACTGCGGGAAACACGACCAGCCACCATGAGCCGGAGAACAGGTACTGGTTGCCAATGCGGATCAGCGTGCCGAGCGAGGGCTGGGTGATCGGCATGCCGACGCCGAGGAAGGACAGCGTGGCCTCCGAGAGAATGGCGAGGCCGAGGTTCAGCGTGGCGGCCACCAGCACCGGCGTCATGGTGTTGGGCAGGATGTGGCGGCGCATGATCCTGAGCGGCGGGACCTTGATGATCCTGGCCGCGAGCACGTACTCCTTCTTGCGCTCGACCATGGTCAGCGCGCGGACCGTGCGGGCATACTGCACCCAGTTCGTCAGCGAGATCGACAGCACGATGACGCCTGCCGCGAAGGGCTCGCGCAACCCGGGCGGCAGCATCTCGCGAAACAGCGCGCTGACCAGGATCGCCATCAGCAGCGTCGGGATGGACAGAACTGTGTCCGCGAGCCGCATCAGGAGATTGTCGATCCAGCCGCCATGATAGCCGGCCACGAGCCCGATGGTGACGCCGATCGCCATTGACAGCAGCACGCTGGCGAGCCCGATGATCAGCGAGACGCGCGTGCCGTAGAGGATGGTGGAGAGCACGTCGCGGCCCTGCGGGTCCGTGCCGAGCAGGAAGGGCGCCTCGCCATCCTGTTTCCAGATCGGCGGCAGCTCGGCCTTGTCGATGAAGACCTGGCGCAGATCGTAAGGGTTTTGCGGAGCGATCAGCGGCGCGGCGAAGGCGCTGACGACCAGGAGCACGATGACCAGCGCCGAGGCCCAGGCGGCCGGCGTTCGCCTGAAGCTCCAGCCCATGTCGCTGTCGAGGGCCCTGAAGAGCCAGCCTGTGCGCGCCGCCCGCTCAGCGCGCATTGCCGGCTCCCGCGACGGCATCCTCGCGCAGGCGCGGATCGACATAGGCGTAGAGCAGGTCGACCGCCGTGTTGAGCGCGACGAAGATGAAGGAGACGACCATGAGGTAGGCCGCCATCACGGGGATGTCGACGAAGGTGACCGCCTGCACGAAGAGCAGGCCCATGCCCGGCCACTGGAACACGGTTTCGGTGACCAGCGCGAAGGCGATGAGATTGCCGATCTGCAGGCCCGTGACGGTGATCACCGGCATCAGGCAGTTGCGCAGGGCGTAGCGGAAATGGACGACCCGGTTCGACAGTCCCCTGGCCCGCGCGAAGCGGATGAATTCCGTGCGCATGGTTTCCAGCATCTCGGCCCGCACGAGCCGCATCACCAGCGTGATCTGGAACAGCGACAGGGTAATGCCCGGCAGGATCAGCGCAAGGCGGCCCGAGGGGGTGAGAAGCCCCGTCGACCAGCCGCCGATCTGGACGACCTCGCCGCGCCCGAAGGCCGGGAGCCATTGCAGCGTGACCGAGAACAAGAGGATGAACAAAATGCCCAGCGCGAAGCTGGGCAGCGAGACGCCGAGCACGGAGACGAACTCTAGGAGGCGCGCCGACAGGCTGTCGCGCCGGATCGCCGTGTAGACCCCGAGCGGGATGCCTACGACGAGCGACAGGATTGTCGCGACCAGCACCAGCTCCAGCGTCGCCGGGAAGCGCTCGGCGATGAGGGTGAAGACCTCCTGCTGGTTGCGGTAGGAGATGCCGAAATCGCCGCGCGCGGCGTTGGCGACGAAGGTGGCGAACTGCGCCACCAGATTGCGGTTGAGGCCGAGCCGTTCGCGCAGCTCGTCACGCTGGGCCTGGCTCGCCTGCTCGTTGAGCATCAGCTCCACCGGATCGCCGACGAAGCGGAAGATCACGAACGCGATGAGCGCGACGGTGAGCATCACGCCTGCCGCGTTCACGAGCCGCTTCGCAAGGAAAACCAGCATGCCGGAGCCGCCCCGTTGCCAGAGGTGAAGCCCCCGCGCGTGGCCGCGCGGGGGTGGGCGCTCATCGCATCCGGGTCAGCCAGATGCGCGGCTTGTTGTCCGAGGCCTGCACGGTTTCGGCGATGCTGCTGCGCATCGCCCAGGCCATCGGCTGGTTGTGCAGCGGAATGAACAGGTGCTCGCGCTTGGCGATCATCAGAGCCTCGGCCATCATCGGGATGCGCTTGGCATTGTCGAGCTCCACGCCAGCCTTGTCGATCAGCGCGTCGATGTCGGCGCGCCCCCAATTGCCCCAGTTGAACACGCCGCCCGCGCCGCTGCGCGAGCGCATGACCTGGATCAGGATCGAGTAGGCGTCGATCATCGGCTCGTTGGCCCAGCCGAACGAGATGACGTCGAATTCGCCGCGCACGCGCTTAGGGGTCTGGGTCGAGCGCGGCCCGAGGCTCAGATTGGGGCGCAGCCCGGCGCGCGACCACATCGACGCCACCGCCTGGCAGAACTCCTCCTCGTTCACCAGACCGTCGCTCTGGCAGTTGAAGTTGAAGGAGAAGCCGTTCGGATACCCGGCCGCCGTCAGCAGCCGGCGCGCGCCGTCGAGATCGAAGGGCAGGCGCGCATCCTGCTCGGGCGTGTAGCCCGGAATCGCGGGCGCCACGATGGCCCCCGTGTTGCGCGAAAGCCCGCGCATCGCCCGCCGCTGCACGCCGTCAATGTCGATGGCGCGGTACATGGCCTCCCGGACGCGGATGTCAGAGAGCGGGTTCTTGTCGGTGACGTCGCTCTCGAACAGCTTGTCCTTCAGGTTGAAGGCGAAGATCACGGTGCGCAGCTCGTTGGTCTGCAGCACCTTCACCTCCGGCGAGGCGGAGAGGCGCTGCAGGTCCTGCAGGGGCGCGACGTTGGTGAAGTCGATCTCGCCCGACAGCAGGGCGGCCACGCGCGTCGCGGCCGAGCTGATCGGCAGGAACTCGATGCGGGCGACATTATGCTGCGGCTTGTCCCACCAGGCCGGGTTGGCGACGAAGACCGTGCGGGCATCCGCGCGGCGGCTCTCGACCACGAAAGGGCCGGTGCCGTTGGCGTTGTCGGTGGCGAAGCCCTTCACGCCCTTGCCGGAGTCGGTCGGCAGCGAGGCGCCGTTGGCCTCCATCCACTCCTTGTCGAGGATGTAGATGTTGGTCAGGTCGTTGAGCAGCAGGGGGTAGGGCCCGTTGACCTCGATCTCGACGGTGTGGTCGTCGATCTTGCGCGAGGATTTGTAGGCCGGGAGGTTGCCTTTCAGCGGCGAGGTCTCGTGCGTGACGCGGGCCAGGGAGGCGAGCACGTCGTCGGCAGTGAAGGGGTTGCCGTTGTGGAACTTGACGCCCTGCCGGAGCTTGAAGCGCCACACGGTGGGGGAAACGGTCTCCCAGCTCTCGGCCAGCGCCGGCTCGATCTTCAGATCGCCGGTGTAGCGCACCAGCCCTTCATAGACATGGTTCAGCACCGAGAGGGTGAAGGTTTCGCCGAAGGAATAGGGATCGAGCGAAGCGATCTCGCGGGCAGCGCCCCATTTCAGGGTCTTGCCCTGCTGCGCGACGGCGTTGCCGGATGCAAAGCCGGCCAGCGCCAGCGCCAGCCCGGCGCCGACCAGCCAGCGGCGCCCCGCGCCGCCGCGAATGGTGAAACCCGTCCCGTTCATGCCAACCTCCCGCAGCCACCATCGGCCATCGCCTTCCATGAAGGCGCGTTGCACAGAAATCCGTCAGAGCGTGCACAAAGATCAGTCATTTCGTATGCACTTCAGGAATGGTATTGTATGCGATCCTGATCGACAAGTCCGGCACTTCACCGATTTGCGAAGCCTGCGGCGGACGTGCCAGAAACGGGATGAGACCAAGCAGTCGAAACGTGCGCAATCCGAAACCCACAGCAAAATCCCGTGCGGACGAAGCCGGCGCGGCGCCACAGGCGAGCCAGCCGGGGCAGCGTGCGCTGTCGGTCTATCGCGCGCTGCGCAAGGCGATCATCGAACAGGCGCTGAGCCCCGGCATGAAACTGCCCGAAGACGCGATCGGCGACCGGCTGGGCGTCAGCCGCACGCTGGTGCGCGAGGCACTGGGCCGTCTGTCCATCGAGGGCCTCGTCGAGCTGAAGCCGAACCGCGGAGCGTCGGTCGCCTATCCGACGCTGGAAGAGGCGAGGGACGTGTTCGATGTCCGGCGCGGGCTCGAGCGGCTGGTGGCCGAGATGCTGGCCGGGCGACTGACGCGGGCGCAGGCCGACCAGCTCGAACGCCATGTGCGGATGGAGGAGGCTGCGCTCGGGCGCGACGGGCCGGAATCGATCAGGCTCGCCGGAGAGTTCCACATCAAGCTCGTCGAGATGACCGGCAACGCGCTGCTGGTGCGCTATGTCGAGGAGGTCAGCTCGCGCTGCTCGCTGATCCTCGCCATCTACGGACGGCCCCATTCCTCGGAATGCGCGGTGTCCGAGCACCGGCAGCTCATCGACGCGCTGCTGAAGGGCGACAGCCGCCAGGCCGCCGATCTCATGGACCATCATCTCCAGGCCGTCGTCTCGCGAGCGCTGATCGCGCCTCGGGTCGACAGGGATATCCGCGATCTTCTCGGTCCCTATGCCGCCAGCGAGGGGCTGTCGCCGACATGAACGGGATGTCCGGCAACAAGGGCCAGCGCGAGACGGTGACCTTCGATTTCGCGGCGCTGACGCCGCGCGAGCGCTACAAGCTGCTGATCGGGGCGGTCGTGCCGCGCCCCATCGCGCTGGTGACGACGGTGGGCAAGGACGGGGCGCCGAACGCCGCGCCGTTCAGCTTCTTCAACTGCCTTTCGGCGGATCCCGCGATCCTGGCGCTCGGCGTCGAGTATCGGCCCACCGGGCCCCAGAAGGACACGGGGCGCAATGTGCGCGAGACGCTGTGCTTCACCGTCAACATCGTGTCCGACGCCATCCTCGAGGCCATGAACGTCTGCGCGGTTCCGTTCGAGCCGGGCGTCGACGAACTGGTCGAGGCCGGGCTTACGGCGAGGCCGGGGGTCAAGGTCGCTTGCCCCTGGATCGGCGAAGCGCCGGCGGCGTTCGAATGCCGCCAGCACACGACGCTCGGCATCGGCAATTCGCGGGAGATCATCCTCGGCGAGGTGGTCTACGCCCATTTCGCCGCCGATGTGGTCGACCGCGCCAACCTGCATGTCGACCCTCAGCGGCTGGACGCGGTCGGGCGCATGGGCGGGCAGGGGTACGCCAGCACGCGCGATTACTTCGACCTGCCGACCATGTCGGTCGAAACCTGGCGCGGCCTCGGCGGGGCGAAGCGCGTGCGCTGACCTTCAGGGGAAAGGCGGCGGCACCGAGACGAAGCCCGCCTCGCGCTCGAAGCGCCGCGC
>JAIXZF010000327.1 GCA_027489835.1 Hyphomicrobiales bacterium | reverse complement strand
CGGATCCGTTCCCTGTACGGCGCGGGGGCGCGGCCATCGCGCAGGCAGTATTCGAAGCCGTGCCAGGGGCAGATGATGCGGTCCCCGCTGACGCGGCCTTCGGAGAGCGGCCCGTTCTGATGGGCGCACAGATTGCTGACGGCCGAGAGCTTGCCGTCAGCGAGGAAGACCGCGGCGGTTGCGCCGCCCGGGAGAATGACGGCTCTGCCGCGGCCCTCGACGAAGCTGCTGGCCGGCCCGACCGCGACCCAGCCATCGGGCGCCGGTTCGGCCCGCGTCGCCGCCTGACGCCGCCTGCGCTGCACGAGCGCGGCGGAGAGATGCAGGCCTGCCAGCAGCACCGCGGAGCCGAGGATGACCGCGGGCAAGGCCGCGCCGCGCGCATCCTGCAACGCGCCGAAGGCGACATGCGCGACGACGCAGGCATAGGCGCCGTAGATCGACATGTGCAGGGATTTCCAGGCGGACGGCCCGAGGAAATTCAGCCAGAAATCATGGCTGGTCGAGGCCAGCAGCAGCATCAGGACATAGGCCAGGATGCCGAAGGGCATGTTGGGCAGGTGCCGGCCGCTGGCTGTCGAGTCGACGAAGAACATCGCGACCCAAGGGCTGAGGGGGCTGAAGGCGAGGTGCCAGTCGAGCACCGCCATCAGGTGAGCCGTGGCGACGGCGAAGGTGACGACGCCCAGATGCCGACGGTTGTAGAGCAGCGGCACGAAGCGGCTGTCGAGCCGCGCCAATGGCCCGATGGCCAGGGCGAGCGTCAGCAGCACGAACGCGCAGCTGCCAAAGGCGCGGATGGCGAGCGATCCGTCATCGGGCAAGGCCTTGGGCAAGCGCAGCATCGGCCCGAGGCGGAAATAGGCCAGCAGATAAAGCCCGACGCCCGCGATCAGCGCCGCGTCATAGACGAGCTTCGTCCGGTTCCAGGTGACGGCCCGGTAGGATGCGCTCATGCCAGCGCCCCTTGCGACAGCCCGATGCGGATCGAGGGCGGATTCGGCACGTCCACGCTGCGCAGCCAGATCGTCAGCGCGCCGGTGAGAACGAGCAGCAGCGTGATCGCGAACCACAGCATGCGGTGCGCCTGCTGGTGACGCCGCCGCTCGCCGCATTGAGGCGTCTCGCCCCAGTTCCGGATCACGACCGGCCAGAGCAGGGTCAGGCCGGGAGCAATCAGGGCGCGGAAGGCATAGGACCCGTGGGCCGCATCCTCGCGCCGGTCGAGGCGGAAGATCAGGAAAGCCAGCGCGACCACGGCCCCTGTGAGGAGATAGGCCGAACCAAGGGCCATGATGACGTGGGCAGCGGTGAGCATCGCCGCCATTCTCACATCCTGGCGGGGGAGGTGTCCATCCGCTCCCGCGAGGAAGCCATCGGCAGTTCGCCGCGCTCGAACCACCAGACCGCGACCGCGCCGTAGATCACATGCCCGACGAAGCTCATGTAGGACAGCTCTCCGCCCTCCCCAAGGAGATAGAAGGACAGCCCCCCGATCGGCGCCATCAGGCCCAGCGCGTTGAACCAGGTGAAATTGCCCCAGGTGATGGCGTCGGCGAGCGCGGACGAGGCGTTGAAGAATCGCGAGGCCAGCAAGCCGAGCACGGCCGTGTAGAAGATGAAGTGGACCGGGGTGAAACCGCCCCTCGCCATCAGCATCGCCACGCCGACGGTGAAGGTGGCGAAGACGATGGCGTCCAGCACGATCGGCCAGCGCGGCACGAAGCGCGAGACCAGGTAGTAGAAGACGGGATATCCGACGATGCCGACCGCGTAATGCAGCGCTTCGCGCAGCAGATAGGGCACGCCGAGGCCGAAATTGTGCTGCGCGATGGCGTCGATCAGGCCCGCCGGCTCGAGCGGATAGCCGAGGACGGCCTTCGTGAGCACCCGCGCCCACAGCTCCCACACCATGAGCCCGATGAGGCCGCCCACGAACAGACGGATGACGCTGGCGGGCGAGGGGATGAGGCTGCGCACTGAACTGGCCGCGATCATGAGTGAAGTTCTCCGAGCCGTTGGAGGGATTGGCGCGCCTGGGCGGCGCTGCGCCGGGCGGCGGCATCGAGGATGCGCTGCGCGAAGAGGTCGTCATGCTTCATGCGCCGCCGCCGCGCCATAAGCTGGCCGACCGCTGCCGCATCGCCGGCCTCGTCGGCCTGCGCGATGAGCGCCCTGACGAAGATGTCGCGCTGGGCGCCGCTGCCGCCGATGCGGGCGAGATCGTCCGCCATCGCAACCGGATCGCCGGCGCCGGGCCGGCCGCTGGCGCCGTCCAGCAGGAAGCGGGCGAGCCGGGCCCCCACCTGCGACGCCACGCGACCCTGGTCGGACGGCGCATGCACGGCGCTTTCGAGGCTTTCGACAAGCTCGCCGGCCTCCTCCAGCCGGCCGGCGCCGATCAGGGCCAGCAAGCCGTGCAGCGAGGCGAAGACGAGCGTGGCATCGCCCACGCGGCTGGCTGCGTCGTCGGCCACGGCGGCCCAGCGCCGGGGGCCGACCGCGACGCCGAGTTGCTCCATCCGGAGCAGCATCGAGGCGGCGTTCGCCATGTCGCGGAAATCGCTGCTGGCGGCCGGGTGGATGTCCTTGTCGTAGAGCGCCAGCGCCAGTTCGCACTCGCCGCGCTCCAGATGGAACAGCGCCTGATGCCAAGCCATGTGCAGCCTGAAATTGTTGCAGCCGCTCCAGCTCCCGCGATGCTGGACGAACCAGTTGATGCCTTCCACGACCTGTCCGCGCATCTCGTAGACGTGGCCGACTGCATGCATGCCCCAGGCGTCGTCGGGCGCGAGCGCCACCGCGTCCCGCCCGATGCGCTCGGCCTCGTCGTAGCGGCCGGCCTCCTCGAGCGCGAAGCTGTGGCAGCCGAGCAGGTAGCCGCGGCCCGGCTGGCTATCCGCGCCACGCGCCACGAGGTCCGTCGTGAGCGAAAGCATGCCGCCGGCATCGCCGGCCATGAACAGCAACGAGCAGGCCAGCTTTGCCGCGATGACGGCTTGGGGCCTGGCCCTCGCATGGGCCGACAGCACGTCCGACGCAGCCACGAAATGCCCGGACCGGGCGAGGCCCAGAGCCGCGACAAGTGCCCGTTCGAGCGAGGATCCGCCACCGCAGACGTGCACCCTCGACTGCGCGGCCAGCCACCGGCGGTCGACATCGGCCTGCAGCTCGCCTCGCGCCAGCAGGACCAGCGCCAGCCCGTGCAGGGCCTCGACCGCGGGCATGCCGCCACCCAGCGCGCGGGCCCGCTCCAAAGCGGGCAAGGCATGCGGCTGATGCCTGAGGACTGCCCAGACGGCGTCCTCAAACGCCGAAACTGCCTCGGGAACGTCCGTCGAGTGATCCGACTGGAAAATGTCGCGCTGCATGAGCTCCCTGCATTGGCGGACCCGCCCACTTGCGACATAGTGTCGCTATGCACAAATACCTATTATAAGTCAGATACTTCGCGGTCCATCGCTCCATCAAGAGTGGGGATTGTTGCATTGCGGTGCAATCCGCCTGCCGCATCATCCTGCTTTCCCGCCAAACGCGCCTGAGCAAGAATTGGCCCCGTGGCGGATGGCGTACCGCGAGATGACGCCCGAGCCGTGACAGCCCGTGGCAGCGCCGTCCATTGGCGCGACCGCATCTTGCGCCGGGGCGAATGTCTGGGACGCAAGAACGCGGCGCGGGACCGTGCGACGGAGCGGCGACGCGGTAACGACTGATGCCATGCGTCCGGGAGGCCACCCGCCATCCGGCCGCAAGCCGCCACGCGCCCCGGGCCGCATTGATGGGCGGGGCCCTGCAGACGGTCGAGCCGACGATGACATCCCCTTCTCCGCCGTTCCAAGAGCCGTCCGAAACCGTGACCGGCGCCGACGTGATGGCGCGCGCGCTGCACGGCGCGGGCGTGCGCCATGCCTTCGGCGTGCCGGGCGGCGAGATCCTCGCCTTCGTGGCCGCGCTCGAGCGCGCCGGTGTCGCCTTTATCCTTGCGCGGCACGAAACGGCGGCCGGGTTCATGGCCGAGGGCATGTGGCATGCCACCGGGGCCCCGGCGCTGCTGGTGACCACGCTCGGCCCCGGCGCCACGAATGCGCTGAACGTCGTCGCCAACGCCTTTCAGGACAAGGTCCCGATGATCGTCGTGACCGGCTGCATCGACGGCGCGCTGGCGCATGGCTACACCCACCAGATCGTGGACCACGCCGCGCTGTTCCGCCCCATCGTCAAGGCAACGCTGCGCGCCGAGCGCGGCGTCGAGGCGCTGGTGATGGCCAAGGCCCTGCGCATCGCCTGCGCCGGTCGCCCCGGCCCCGTGCACATCGACCTGCCCATGCCGGTCGCGGAAGGCCGCGCCGGCCCGCAGGCGCCGATTGCGGCCGCGAAAGCTCTGGCGCCGCCCCTGTGCGACCTGACCCAGGCCGAGACGATGCTGCGCGGCGCGCGCCGGCCGCTGATCCTGGCTGGCCTCGACCTCGTGAGCGCGCGCGGCGCGGGGGCGCTGGATGCGCTGGCGACGCGGCTCGGCGCCCCGGTCCTGACGACCTACAAGGCCAAGGGGCTGATCCGCGAGGACGACCCGCGCGTGGTGGGGGCCGTCGGGCTCTCGCCGAAGGCCGACACGATCGTGCGGCCGCTGATCGAGGCGGCGGACGTGATCGTGCTCGCGGGGTATGACCCGGTGGAGATGCGGATCGGCTGGCGCGACCCGTGGCCCACCGACAAGGCGGTGATCGAACTCGCCGCGGAGGACGCCAACCACGGCATGCACGCCTCCACCCTCCTGCATGTCGGGGATGTGGCGGCCCTCAGCGCGGCGCTCGCGGCGGGCCCTGCGCTACAGGGGACATGGCCGGGCGCGGAGCCGCAGGCGGCGCGAGCCGCCTTCAGGGCCGCTTTCGCCGAGCCGTCCCCGGCGCGCTTCGGGCCGCACGCCGTCTTCGCGGCGGCACGGCGCATCGCCCCGCCTGGAACGGTGGCGACGGCGGATTCGGGCGCGCACCGGATCCTGCTCAGCCAGATGTGGGCCTGCGACGCCCCGCGGCGACTGCTGCAATCCTCCGGATACTGCACGATGGGCGGAGCGCTTCCGCTCGCCGCCGGTCATGCGCTGGCCACAGGCGAGCCGACGCTGTGCTTCGTCGGGGATGCCGGCCTCGAGATGGGAATGGGCGATCTCGCCACCATCCGCGACCATGGGCTGCCGGTCATCATCGTCGTGCTCGTCGATGATTCCCTCGCCCTGATCGAACTCAAGCAGAGGGCCATGGGCCTGCCGCGCCGCGGCGTCGATCTTGGCCAGACGGGTGGCGCGAACGCAGGCAGGACGGGCACCGACTTCGCGCTCGTGACCAGCGGGTTCGGAGGCCATGGCGTGACGGTGGATGCGCCGGCCGCTTTCGAGCGTGCGCTCGCGGAAGCCTTCGCGCGCCGCGACAGCTTCAGCCTGATCGCCGCGCGCATCGGGGACCGCGCCTATGACGGCGCGTTCTGAAGCCGCGTGCCGGGTCCTCGCGCT
>JAIXZF010000337.1 GCA_027489835.1 Hyphomicrobiales bacterium | reverse complement strand
GACGACATCGAAGCGCGTCTCGACGCTCTGGCGAAACGCACCGGGCGGACCAAGAGCTTTTATGCGCGCGAGGCCATCATGCGCCATCTCGACGAGATCGAGGATGGCTATCTGGCGCTTGACCGGCTGGAGCGCGGGGGCGGACTGGTTTCGCTGGATGATGTCGAGCGGGAGTTTGCTCAAGACCTGAAAAGTCTGTGACGTCGCAAGGTGACGACCCCTGCATGGACGGTCACGTTCGATCAGGACGCCTTGAAGGAACTCCGAGCCCTCGGCGGAACCGAGCGTCAACGTGTCCTCGCCTATCTGCGCGGCAAGATCGCCGCGCCTGACGATCCGCGCCGGTTTGGCAAGGCCTTGTCAGGTCCTCTGAAGGGCCTTTGGCGCTACCGCGTCGGCGACACACGCATCATTGCCAGCATTCAGGATCAGACCGTCACTGTGCTGGTCTTGCGCGTGGCGCACCGGCGCGAGGTGTATGGATGAGTATCCACAAACAGAGGCTCATGCGTTCATCCAGATTTGATGAACTGGAGATTGCATGCCTTATCCACCAGCTGCGTTGGTGTTGAAACCGACTAGTTGTCCAAAAAGCTCCTGAGCTTTCGTGACCGGCTAGGATGCTTGAGCTTCCTGAGCGCCTTGGCTTCGATCTGGCGGATGCGCTCGCGGGTCACCGAGAACTGCTGGCCGACCTCTTCCAGCGTGTGGTCGGTGTTCATGCCGATGCCGAAGCGCATGCGCAGCACGCGCTCCTCGCGGGGCGTGAGCGAGGCGAGCACGCGCGTGGTGGTTTCGCGCAGATTGCTCTGGATGGCCGCGTCGATCGGCATCAGCACGTTCGGATCGGGGATGAAGTCGCCGAGGTGCGAATCCTCCTCGTCGCCGATGGGCGTCTCGAGCGAGATCGGCTCCTTGGCGATCTTCAGCACCTTGCGCACCTTCTCGAGCGGCATGGCCAGCTTCTCGGCCAATTCCTCGGGAGTGGGCTCGCGGCCGATCTCGTGCAGCATCTGGCGCGAGGTGCGGACGATCTTGTTGATCGTCTCGATCATGTGCACCGGGATGCGGATGGTGCGGGCCTGGTCCGCGATGGAGCGCGTGATGGCCTGCCGGATCCACCAGGTGGCGTAGGTCGAGAACTTGTAGCCGCGGCGGTACTCGAACTTGTCGACCGCCTTCATCAGGCCGATGTTGCCCTCCTGGATCAGGTCGAGGAACTGCAGGCCGCGGTTGGTGTACTTCTTGGCGATCGAGATCACGAGGCGCAGGTTGGCCTCGATCATCTCCTTCTTGGCCTGACGGGCCTCGCGCTCGCCCTTCTGGACCATGTTCACGATCTTGCGGAACTCGACGATCTCGAGCCCCGTCTCGGAGGCGAGGTTGTGGATGTCCTCGCGTAGATCCTTGATCCGGTCCTTCTCGGCGGCGACGAAATCCTTCCAGCCGCGCGAGCCGAGCTTCGACACGCGCAGGAGCCATTTCGGGTCGAGCTCGCCGCCCTGATGGTTCTTGAGGAAGTCCTCGCGCGCCACGCCGTAGGATTCGGCGAGGCGCAGCAGGCGAGTCTCCTGGCTGATCAAGCGCTTGTTGATGTCGTAGAGTTGCTCGACCAGCGCCTCGATGCGGTTCTGGTTGAGCGAGAGCGACTTCACCGCCGTGACGATGTCGATCTTCAGCTCGCGATACTTGCGCTCCTGGGCCGGCGTCAGCTTGGTGTTGGCCAGGCGGTGCTCGATGTCCTGGTCCTGCAGGCGGCGCAGCTTCTTGTAGTTGTCGGCGATGGCGTCGAAGGTCTCGAGAACCTTCGGCTTCAGCTCCGCTTCCATGGCCGAGAGCGAGACGTTGTTCTCGAGATCGTCGTCGTCCATCTCGGGAGGCGGGGCCATGACCTCCTCGCCATCCTCGTTGAGGGCGCGGGCGGCCTGCGGCTCAGGCTCGTCGAAGCCGTCGGCGCCTTCGACCTTGGGCGCGCCCTTGCCGTCGGGGCCTGCATAGGTGGCCTCGAGGTCGATGATCTCGCGCAGGAGGACCTTGCCCTCGTTGAGCTCATCACGCCAGATGATGATGGCCTGGAAGGTCAGCGGGCTCTCGCAGAGCCCGGCGATCATCGCCTCGCGGCCGGCCTCGATGCGCTTGGCGATGGCGATCTCGCCCTCGCGCGACAGCAGTTCCACCGTGCCCATCTCGCGCAGGTACATCCGGACGGGATCGTCCGTGCGCTCGGTGGCGGTGAGGTTCTGCTCCATCTTGACGGGCATGGCCGTGCGGACCGGCTCGGGGCTCTCGCCCTCGACCTCGTCGTCGCCATCCGCGTCGGCGCCGGCCGGCGTATCGGCGGCAGCCTCGTCGTTGTCGTCCTGCTCGACAACGTTGATGCCCATCTCGGAGAGCTGGGCGTAGACGTCCTCGATCTGGTCGGAGGTGAATTCCTCGGATGGAAGGACGTCGTTCAGTTCCTCATAGGTCACGAAGCCGCGCTTGCGCGCGCTCTTGATCATCCGCTTGACGGCCTGATCGTTGAGGTCGAGAAGTGGGCCGTCCGACTGGGCCTTTTTCTTCTCGGGGGCTTCGTCGCCCTCTTCCTGCGCTAGCTTGGCCATCAATCTGCTCTTTCATCCAGCGTCTTTGCGCGGGCAGCGCTTCGCAGCGCGGTCCTCAACGTCAAAAAAGGGCTGCCACGGCCTCACCCGAGGCCATGAACATCCCGACTGATTCCCTCGTCTCTCCAGATGGCCAATACGCTCCTTACGGAACGGTTACCATCCGTCGGCATGGCCGCAGGCGCGGACATGGCCAAGAACGCTGCCGGACCCCCGGATCCGGCCCCGGACGCGTCTAGTCCTGGGAGGCTTCGGTGCCCTCGAGCGAAGACAGCCGGGCTTTGACATCCAGCAACCAGGCGAGGTTCTCCTCGCTCGCATCCTCGGAAAAGGCGCGCTCGGCGGCCTTGAGTTCGGTATGTAGCGTGCGCGCCCGACGATGCAAGACAAGAGCCTGCCGAATCATGTCGGAAACCGCATGCTCGTCCGCTTCCAGCGCAAGGCGGAGCCGGTCGGCGGGAGCCACAAGGCGCTGCAGCCGGGCGAAGGCATCGCTTACCGGGCCGCTGTCGAGCGTCCGCGACAGGCCCTCGCCATCGGCCTGCCCGTCGACCACCGCCTGCAGCAGCGCCTGGCAGACGCGCAAGGCGCCATGGCCCTGCCAGTCGACCTCGGCAATCTCGTCGGCGAAGGCGCGCATCACGCCGGGATGGGCGGCAAGACCGACGAGGATCGTCGCCTCGCGCGGATTGTCGCCCATGGCCGGCCCGGCGAAGATCGCCGAGCGCGCCAGCGAGGGGCTCGCCCGAAGCGGCTGGGGAGGGCCATTGACGACGCCGAAGCGCCCGCGCCCGCCGGGCCGGCCGGCGCCCTGCTGGCCTGTTGCCCGCGCGCCCTGCCCGCCTTCGTAGCGGCCGCCGCGCTGGGCCCGGGGCGGGAACAGCGCGGCAAGGCGCCCATCCATCTCGGCGCGGTAATGCCGGCGCGTCGCCTCATCGCGCAGAGCGCCCAGGACCGCGCCGATGCGGCGCTCGAAGGCGGCGCGGCGCTCGGGCGTGTCGAGCGGGCCGGCCTCGATCTCGCGCGCCCAGATCATGTCGGCCAGCGGGCGCGCCGCCTCCAGCACGGCCGCGACAGCTGCCGGTCCGCCCGAGCGCAGGAGATCGTCGGGATCCTGGCCCTCGGGCAGCAGCGCGAACTTCAGCGACTTGCCGGGCTCCATCGCCGGGAGCGCCACGTCGATGGCGCGCCAGGCGGCCTTGCGTCCGGCCTTGTCGCCGTCGAAGCACAGCGTCGGCTCGTCGGCCATGCGCCAGAGCAGCGCCAGCTGCTCCTCGGTGAGCGCGGTGCCGAGAGGCGCCACCGCATGGGGAAAGCCCGCCATGGTCAGCGCCATCACGTCGACATAGCCCTCGACAGCGATGACCTCGCGCGCATCATGGGCCGCTTTCCGCGCATTGTGATGGTTGTAGAGCAGCCGGCCCTTGTGGAAGAGCGAGGTCTCGGCGGTGTTGAGATATTTGGCGGGCGCGTCCGCGTTCATCGCCCGGCCGCCGAAGGCGATCACCCGGCCGCGAACATCGGCAATGGGGAACATCACCCGGTCGCGAAACCGGTCATAGGGCACGGCGATGTCGTCGCCATGGATGAGCAGGCCGGCCTCGATCATCACCTCGGACGTCACGCCCTTGCCGGCCAGATGGTCGCGCAGGGCGAAGCGGTCGGCAGGCGCGTAGCCGAGACGGAAGCCCCGGGCCGGATCGCCGGACAGCCCGCGCCGTTCGAGATAGCGCCGCGCCTCGGCGCCGCGGACCCCGCGCAGCTCGGCCTCGAAGAACTGCGCCGCCAGTTCGATGATCTCGTAAAGACCCTTGCGGACCTCCTCCTGGCGGACGGCGTCCTCGGTGATCTTCGGCAGCGTGACCCCTGCTTCCGCGGCGAGCCTCTCGACGGCTTCGGGAAAGGAGACACCCTCGGTCTCCATCACGAACTTGAAGATGTCGCCGTTGCGGCCGGAGGAGAAATCGAACCAGGCCTGCTTGACGTCATTGACGAAGAAGGACGGCGTGCGCTCCTTGCCGAAGGGCGACAACCCCTTCCACTCCCGACCCGCCTTGGTGAGGCGCACGCGCCGGCCGACCACGGTCGAGGCCGGCAGCCGCGCCTTGATGTCGTCGAGAATGGAAGGGGGGAACTTCATGGGACAGATATAGTACGCCGCGATGGCGGCGTCATGGCGCATGGGTGCGCCGGTGTTGACAAGATACGAATTGTATATACGCTAAAATTTCAACCTCGCATGACGCGTATCAGATGAAACTGCCACATCGTCATGCGCTTTGAATGGAACGAGACCAAACGCCTCAAGGTCATCCGGGATCATGGGGTCGATTTCAGGGACCTTGCGCTTGCATGGGCGGAAGGTTTGCCGCCGAGCGTCCGGTCCGACCAACATGGCGAGGAGCGATATGTCGGTTTTGCGGAAATCAAGGGCGAACTCTGGGCCGGCATCTACACGATCCGGGACGGCAACATCCGTTTCGTCACGGCCCGAAGGTGGAAGCGCCGGGACAGCCGAAAACTGGGTCAGCTACTCGCTCGATGAACTCCGCAGCATGGAAAGCCGGACCGATTGGGAACTGGTCGAAAGCCTGACCGACGAGGACATCGAACGGTCGATCGCCGACGATCCGGACTGGGATGGATTTCGCGACATCGACTGGTCCAGGGCCGAGCTCGTGCTGCCCCAGCCGAAGGCCGCCATCTCGATACGGCTGGATCCCGATGTGCTCGCCTTCTTCAAGGCGGGCGGCAAGGGCTACCAGAGCCGGATCAACGCGGTGCTGCGCAGCTACGTGAAGGCGGCGCGCAAGGGCTGAGCCTGCCCTTGCCGGCGCCTCACATCGCCGCGACGCGGCGGATCAACTTGAGCTGCTCGGGCAGGCAGACGGACTTCAGATCGTAGCGCTCGACCACGTCGCGGCGCGATTTCGTCCTGATGTCGCGATACTCGCCGGGCTTGGCGAGGGCGCGCGCCAGCTTGCGCGACCAGTCCTCCACGTCGAAGAAGTCGACGAGGATGCCGTTGTCGCCCGTGCGGATGACCTCTGTCACCGGCCCGGTCGCGGAAGCGATGACGAGGCACTCGGCGGCCATGGATTCGAGCATCGACCATGACAGCACGAACGGATAGGTCAGGTAGGCATGGACGCGGCTGACCCGCAGCAGCTGCCGATAGCTCGGATAGGGGATCTTGCCGAGAAAGACGATGCGGGAGAGATCGAGCTTTCCGTCAAGCTCCTTCAGCATCACGTCCTTCCACGAGCCGCCGCCGGCCGGGCGCGAGCCGTAGCTGACCTCGTCGCCGCCGACGATCAGCGTCACGGCCTCGGGCCGGGCCTTCTGCACGGCGGGCAGCGCGCGCATCAGCACATGGAAGCCGCGATAGGGCTCGAGGTTGCGGTTGACGAAGGTCAGCACCTCATCGCCCGCCTTCAGGGAGCGCCCGTCCGGCAGCGTGAACACCGTATCGGCCTCCGGTGCGATGAAGCCGGTGTCGATGCCGTCGAAGATCACGCTGACATTGGAATGGACCGATCCGGGCAAGGTGGATTTCTGCCAATGCGTCGGGGTCACGCCCCAGTGCATCATGTCGAAGCCGGTGAGGAGATTGGCGTTCTTCACGCGCAGCCGCGCGCGTCCCTCGAGGCTGTCGCCGCCGAATTCTGGATCGAAACCGTAATCGCAGCCCTCCGGCTGGTAGAAGAACTCGAGGAACAGCAGGAACCGCGCCTTGGGCCAGACGTCGCGCAGGAACAGGTGCTCGCCCCAGCCGGGATGCACGACGACGATGTCGGGCTCGAAGCCGTCGCGCCGGAGCCGGGCGGCGGCGGCGGCGGCCGCCTCGCCGCGGATCACCTTGGTCTCGAAGTCGACGGCGAAGGGGTGAATGCCCTTGGTCGTGCCGCGAGTGGGCGTGTAGCGCGCGATCCGCACTCCCGGCGTCGCGTAGGCGGGCTGGTTGATGCACAGCGCCACGACCTGATTGCGGCTGTCCTCGGCCAGCGCGCTGGCGGTGTAGCGGAATTGGCCCGGGAAGTTCTGGTGGACGAAGAGCGCTTTCATTCCGTCCTCAGCCGCCGAGCGCAGCCTTCACGAGCCCGCTGGCCTTGGCGAAATCCATCTGGCCGGCATATCGCCCCTTCAGCACGGCGATGACCTTGCCCATGTCGCGCATCGAACTGGCGCCGGCCTCGGCGACGGCGGCGGCGATCGCGGCCTTGACCTCCGCCTCGCCAAGCTGCCTCGGCAGAAAGGACTCGATCACGGCGATCTCGCCATTCTCGGTCTCGGCCAGCTCGGGCCGGGCATTGGCGGCATAGATCGCGGCCGATTCCTGGCGCTGCTTGATCATCTTCTGCATCACCGACAGGATCTCCTCGTCGGTGGCCTCGCCGCGGCCGGCTCCGCGCGCCTCGATGTCCTTCTCCTTGAGCGCCGCCTGAATGAGGCGAATGGCGGAGACGCGGCCCTTGTCGCCTGATTTCATCGCGGCCTTGAGCTCGTCGACGAGGCGCGCGCGCAGCGATTGGGTGGTGGACATCGGCTCATTCTTCCGCGTTGGGGGCCGCCCGCGTTGACGGACGGACACTGGCAATTTAAGGCTCCCGCTCCAGACCGATGGGCGAACAGGGCCGCATCGACACATGTCCGGCGGAACCGGTCTGGAAGCAGGCATAGCATGACAAGCGCACAAGAAAACCCCGCCAGCACGGGCTGGAGCGAGCCGCGCGCGACCGCGGTGCTGGTCCTGGCGGACGGGACCGTGCTCGAGGGCTTCGGCGCCGGCGCCGTCGGCACGGCGCGCGGCGAGGTCTGCTTCAACACCGCCATGACCGGTTACCAGGAGATCCTGACCGACCCGTCCTACAACGGCCAGATCCTGACCTTCACCTTTCCCCATATCGGCAATGTCGGCACCAACGAGGACGACACCGAGACGGTCAACGCCGCCGCCTCGACCGGCGCCTGCGGGGTGGTGCTGCACGCCGCCATCACCGAGCCTTCGAGCTGGCGCCACACCCGCCATCTCGACGCCTGGCTGAAGGCGCGCGGCATCGTCGGCATCACCGGCGTCGACACGCGTGCCCTGACGGCGCTGATCCGCGACGGCGGCATGCCCAATGCCATCGTCGCCCATGCGCCGGACGGCGTGTTCGACCTTGCAGCGCTGAAGGCCGAGGCCGCCGCGCTGCCCTCGATGGATGGGCTCGACCTCGTGCCGCAGGTCACCGGCAGCCAGCGCTACGAGTGGACGCAAACGCCCTGGGTCTGGCCCACCGGCTATGCGGAGCGCGGAGCGGCCAGGCACCGGGTCGTCGCCATCGACTACGGCGTGAAGCGCAACATCCTCAGGCTGCTGGCGCGGACGGGCTGCGAGGTCACCGTGATGCCGCCCACCGCCAGCGCCAAGGACATCCTCGCGCTGAACCCGGACGGCGTGTTCCTGTCGAACGGACCGGGCGATCCGGCGGCGACGGGCGCCTATGCCGTGCCCGTGATCCGCTCGGTTCTGGATGCCGGCATTCCCACTTTCGGCATCTGTCTCGGCCACCAGATGCTGGCGCTGGCCATCGGCGCCCGCACCATGAAGATGAAGCAGGGCCACCATGGCGCCAACCATCCGGTGAAGGAGCATGCGACTTCCAAGGTGGAGATCGTCTCGATGAACCACGGCTTCGCGGTCGACCCATCGACGCTGCCGGCCAATGCCCGCGAGACGCATGTGTCGCTGTTCGACGGCTCGAATTGCGGCATCGCGCTGACCGACCTGCCCGCCTTCTCGGTGCAGCACCATCCCGAGGCGTCGCCCGGCCCGCAAGACAGCCACTATCTGTTCGACCGCTTCGTGGCCATGATCGAGGAGCACAAGGCCGCCAAGGCCGCGTGACGGTGCAGCCATGGACTGGCGCGAGTTCTTCAACGGCGACCACAGCATCTATGTGTCCGAGCGGCACAAGCTGCTGCATTCCCGGATCATCGCACGGGCGATGGTCGGGCTGATCCCGCATGCGGACGCCGTCGTGCTCGACCATGGCTGCGGCGAGGCGCTGCACGCCAAGGCGGTGGCGGATGCCTGCGGCAGCCTGATCCTGTGCGAGAGCGCGCCGACGCTGCGGGCCCAGCTCACCGCACGCTTCGTCAACCGCCCGCAGATCAGGATCATCGCGCCCGAGACCCTCGAGATCGGCGTCGAAGATGACAGCCTCGACCTCGTGACGGCGATCTCGCTGGTGCAGTACCTCAGCCGCGAGGAACTCGATGGGCTGCTCGAACTCTGGCGCCTGAAGCTCAAGCCCGGCGGCATCCTCGTCGTCGGCGATGTGATCCCGCCCGATGTCGGCATCGCCACGGACACAAGGGCGCTCCTCTCCTTCGCATGGCAGGGCGGCTTCCTGACGGCCGCGCTGGGCGGGCTCGTGCGCACGGCCTTCTCGGACTACCGCAAGATCAGGGGCCAGCTCGGCCTGAGCACCTATACGGCCGCCCAGATGGATGCGGCCCTGCACAAGGCCGGCTTCGCCGCCGTGCGCCAGCGCGAGAACATCGGGCACAACCCGGCCCGCATGACCTTCGTGGCGCAGAAGCGCGACTGATTTCAGCGGCGCTCGCCGAAGCTCCAGAACTTGTGCCCGGTGAAGCTGACCGCCATCACCAGCGCGGTGGTGACGAGCTGCATCGGCAGGTAGGGCAGCCTCCACAGGTTCACGAAGAGATGCATCAGCGCCCAGGTGGCGCAAAAGCCGAGCCCGGCGATGACGAGGAAGCGCCAGCCCGCCTGGGCATGCCCGCGGCTGGTCTCGAAGGTGAAGCGGCGGTTGAGCGTGTAGGATACGACCGCCCCGACCAGGAAGCCCGCCAGCGTGGCCGGAACCGGGGCCACGCGGCCGAACTCGACGAGGCCGATCAGCACGCCGTAATGCGCCGCCGCCGTGACGAGGCCGATCCAGCCATAGGACAGGAGTTGCGGAATGCGGATCATCTAGGCCTCTGCGCTGGGCACAGGCCATAGACGCAAAGCGCGGCGCTTCCCAGCCCTGTCAGGCGCTCAGCAGCGGCAGGGCGGCGACGGCGATGGCCGCCACGACGCAGGACAGGCGCAGCAGCATCGGGTTGAGGGTGGCGAGGGTCATGGCAGGTCTCCGCTTGGGCAACCATGGGTCGCGGCGGAGAGGCCGAAGGTTCAAATGGCTTCGGGCGGCGACAGCGCGAACCGCGCCAGAGCCTCGGACAGGGCCTTGGGGCGGCTCCAGTCGACCACGGCGAAAGGCAGCGCCGGGTCGGACAGAAGCGCGGGAACCGCAGGATCGCGCCTGGCCTCGAACCAGCCGAGCCAGGCGGCGCGCACGTCGTCCTCGGTGGTGAGGTCGTTGGCCGCCAGCGCCGCGCGCCGCGCTTCCGGCGCGGGCAGCGCTCCGACCACGGCGCCCTCCACGCCGGGAGCGTAGCGGACCAGCGCGACATGGGTGACCGGGATCGGCTCGGCGATCTGATGGGTGCCGAGGCGCGAGACCACATCGTCGCGGGAGAGGCGAAGCTTGTGCGCGCGCTGCCAGTCCTCGGCCAGATCCCGCCCTTCGGTGAGGTCGGCGAAGCTCGCGAGCCCCCGCAGCGAACCCCTGAAGATGGTCAGCGATTCGGGCACGCCGAGCGCGTGGAGCCGGCCTTCGCGCGCCATGACCAGCACCCGCTCGGAGGCACCATAGCCGGCATCCTGGCTGCCGCAGAGCAGATGGAGCGCGCCGGTGGTCTTGCCGGCGCCGGAATCGCCCAGCAGCAGGAGGCCCGCGCCGCGATAGGCGACGAGGCCGGCATGGAGCGCCCAGGCGCCGGCCGCGGTGTAGGCGGGCGTCAGGATCTGGTCGCGCAGCAGCTTGCGGAACTCGTCGCGGCGCGCCGGGCCGGGCGGAACCGCGAGCGCGATCGACGGGCCGGCATCGTCGATGACGGCCGCTCCGCCGCTGGCGCTGAAGCGCACGAGGCGGCGGCGGCCGGGGAGCGCGCGGATGGTCAGGTCGCGATGCTCGAACGGGTTCTTGCCGCGATGCTGCGCGACTTCGATCACGGGGCCCTCCTCTTCGCCCGCCTGGGCGACGAGGGCGGCCGGATCATCCCCGAGCGCGATGTCGATGTCGGCTGCGCCGCTTTGCATCGGCGCCGCCAGCGGAACGAGATCGCGGCAGAGCGCCTCGAGCCCGTCGCCGCGGCAGAACATCGTCGGCGCGCCGGGTGCGCCGATGGTCAGCTCCCCGGCTGTCGCGACAGGCGGCGTCCCGATCGCGTAGGCCGCGCCCAGCGCCTTGATCACGCCAAGGGACGCCGCGTCGAAGCGGAGCGCGCGAGGCTCTCCGGTGACGGCATCGAGGGGCCAGCCGAGCACGGCGGCGCTGCCGCCCGGCAGGCGCATCGGCGCCTCCACCGTGAGATCCGGCCGGTCGATCCGGCGACCCGTAAGGAAAGCGGCGAGCATCAGGATGGCGCGGCCGCAGGCGATGCCGTTTTCCAGATAGCGCGAGGCGAGGCGCTGGCGCGCATACCAGCGGCGGGCAAGGTCGAGCCCATCATGCCAGGCGCCAAGATCGCGCCAGGCGGCCTCATGCAGCCTGGGCGACAGCCTTGCCAGCAGCCCATCGGGATCGAGCAGCGGGCGCTGTCGGTCCTGCCGGTTGGTCAGGTCGCGATAGGCGGGCCTCGGGAAGGCCGGCAGGTCATCCGCGCCGGGTGGGCCAAGGACACCGAAGCCGAGCTCGAACGGATTATGCGCGCCCACCAGCCTGAGCGCCTCGGGCGCATCGCGCTCGAAGCGGAGCTGGTCGTTGAAGACGCCGATGCCGAGCGCGTCGACGCCTTCTGAGGCGAGGCGCGCGGTCAGCCGCGTCGAGGGGTTGGTCACCACGATGACCGTGCGGCCCTTGAGGGCGGGGATCATGCCCTCGATGATGGCCAAGTTCTCGGAGAACAGAGCGTCCTTGCTGCGCTGGCGCGAGCGGCGCGAGGTGCGCCGGCCCAGCGCCAGCACCACGGACCCGGCGCCGTCAGCTGGCGGCTCATCCGAAACCACGATCTCGACCGCCAGCGGCGGCAGGTCGGCGAGGTGGATGCGCAAAAGCTCGGCGCGCGAATGATGCCGGCACCAGATGCGGAAGCGCAGTGGGTCAGCCTGCAGCGCGGCGACCGTCAGCATGGCGCGTACGGCCCGGCCCGCGCCGAGCACATCCACCAATGGCGGCAGATCGCGCGGCAGCTGCGTGACGAGCGTCGGCCTCAACCGCGTCGCCTCCGGCCGGGGCGCGGGCATGCTCAGCTTTTGCCGCCGCGCGCGGCGAGGCCAAGCTGGCCGCCGGGATGATAGCGCCCGAAATCTGCAGCGCCGAAGCCGGCGATGCGCATCAACGCCACCGCGAGCGCATCGCCCGCCGCCAGCGTGGCGGTGGAAGAGGTGGTGGGGGCCTGGCCATTGGGGCAGGCCTCCGGCAGATCGGGGAGAAGCAGCAGATGGTTGGCCGCCCGGCCAAGCTCGCTCTCCGCCTTGCGCGTGATGAGCGCGAGCGGGATGGCGCGGCGGGCGCAATCGGCCGCGATGTCGAAGAGCTCCTTCGTGCCGCCAGAGGCCGACAGCATGAGCACGCAATCGCCCGGCTGGATCATGCCGAGATCGCCATGGCTCGCCTCGGTGCCGTGCACGAAGAAGGCAGGCGTGCCGGTGGAGGCGAAGGTCGCGGCGATCTTCCTGCCGATATGGCCGCTCTTGCCGACGCCGGCGACGATGACGCGGCCGCCGGCGCGGCGCGTTTCATCCAGCAGCCTGACGATGGCGAGCCAGCTCGCATCGACCTGAGCGGACAGGGCGGTCAGCGCCTCGGCCTCCTGCCTGAGCACGCCGCGCAGGGTCTCGATCAACGCCGGATCGTTCATGGGGGCCTCGTCGCTCACGGCCAGCCTTTTAGGCGCTGCGGCACGGCAGGCGCAAGCGGATGGCCTCAGGCCCGGTTGTAGACATCCTCGAGGCGGATGATGTCGTCCTCGCCGAGATAGCTGCCGGTCTGCACCTCGATGATTTCGGTGTCGATCTTGCCGGGGTTCTCGAGGCGGTGGATTTCGCCGAGCGGGATGTAGGCCGAGGTGTTCTCGCTCAGCATGCTCACCGCATCACCCACCGTGACCCTGGCGGTGCCGCGCACCACGACCCAATGCTCGGCGCGGTGGACATGCGATTGCAGCGAAAGCCTTCCGCCCGGATAGACCACGATGCGCTTGACTTGGAAGCGCGGCTGCAATTCCAGCGTCTGATACCAGCCCCAGGGCCGGTAGATGCGGGCATGGTCGGTGGCCTGCGGCGAGCCCTTCGCCTTTAGAGCGTCGACCAGCTTCTTGACGTCGCCGGCCCGGCGCCGGTCGGAGACCAGCACGGCGTCACGCGTCGCGACCACGACGAGGTCCTTCACGCCGACGAGCCCGAGCACTGGCCCATCCGTCGAGGCGTAGTTTCCCCCGCTGTCGACCGCGACGACCTCGCCGACATGGACATTGCCATCCGCATCTTTGTCGGAGATGTCCCACATCGCGTCCCAGGCGCCGACATCGGACCAGCCGAAGCTGCCGGGAATGACGGCCGCCTTGTCGGTCTTCTCCATGACCACGTAGTCGATCGACTTCTTCTCGGCGCGCATGAAGGCGTCCGGATCGAGCACCGGCACGCCGAGATCGCTGGCGGCGCCGTCGAGCGCGGCCCTGACGGCCGCGAGGCTCTCGGGGGCGAAGCGCTCATACTCGCCCAGCAGCGTGGACGCCTTGAACAGGAAGTTGCCGGAGTTCCAGAGATAGCCCTCGATGAGGTAGCGCTGCGCGGTGGCGGCGTCCGGCTTCTCGACGAAGCGCTTCAGGCGGCGCACCTCGCCGGCCAGAGGCTCGCCCATCTCGATGTAGCCATAGCCGGTGGCCGGCATGGTGGGCTCGATGCCGAAGGTGACGATGTTGCCCGCGCGCGCCGCATCCGCGCCGGCCGCGGCGATGCGCCGGAAGGTGGCAGGGTCGCGCACCAGATGGTCGGCCGCCAGCACCAGCACGAGCTGGTCGGGCGACTGCTTCGCCATCATCGCCGCGCCGGCCGCGATGGCGGGCCCGGAATCGCGCGGCATGGGCTCCAGCAGCAGATCAGCTTCGCAGCCGATCTCGGCGAGCTGGCGCTCGACCATGAAGCGGTGGCGCTTGGCGGTGACGACGAGCGGCCTTCCGAACAGGGACGGGTCCTTCATGCGCAGCACCGTCTCCTGGAAGGTGGAGCGCTCGCCGATCAATGGCGCGAACTGCTTGGGGAAGGATTCGCGCGAGAGGGGCCAGAGCCGGGAGCCCGAGCCGCCGCACATGATCAAGGGTCTGATCGTCATTCCAGGGCCATCCATCCGTCGTTGCGAACCCTACAGGCCCGGGCGATCGGCCGGAACCCTCGGCGGCCTTCCGACCTTTCAGGCCAGCCGGTCCAGCCCGAAGTTCCGAACGTCGCGCAGCAGCTTGACGAACAAGGCGGCCTGATGTTCCGCCGTGACCTTGCCCTTTTCGGCCGTGGCGATCGAGGCATCGCCTGCCGTGCCGTCCTTGTGGATGTCCTGCGCGATCCAGGCGAAGGCCGTCATGCCGGTGGGCCTGAGGATGTCGAAGGTCTCGGAGATCTCGACCGTGGTCGGCTCGAAGTTGATGGCCTTGGCCATCTTCACCAGCTCTGGCCGGAAATGCAGCATCAGCGAGGTCTCCATGTCGCCGCCATGGATGCCGACCGCGCTTTCCTTGTCGGTGTAGAGCCCCTGCGGCTTGCCGAGACGGCTCCACGAGCAGGACACGGCCAGCATGTCGAAGCGGACGCGCAGCTCGCGGCAGACGATGTCCATCAGCGCGACGTTGCCGCCATGGGAGTTGACGAAGACAAGCTTCCTGAGCCCTGTCCGGCTCACGGCCTCGCCAATCTCGGTCCAGGCCCTCAGCGCGGTCTCGGCGGTCAGCGTCAGCGTGCCGGGGGAGCGGATGTGCTCGTTCGACTTGCCGACGCTCTGGATCGGCAGGAACAGAGCGTCGAGATCGGCCGGGCACTGGCGCATGGCTTCCGCCACCATGCCCCTGGCGATCTCGGTGTCGGTGGAGACCGGCAGATGCGGTCCGTGCTGCTCGATGGCGGCGATGGGCAGCACGGCGATGGTGGCCTCGGGGTCCAGCCCCTCGAAGTCGCGGGTGGTGAGATCACCCCAGTGGCGGGCGGGCATTCAGCGGTCCTCGGTGATGACGTGGCTATAGGGCCGGTTGACGCAACGACGCAAGGACACCACTTCGATCAACAAATCCAGAGACGCTGTCATCCCCGGCGCGCCGGCCGGCGCAGGAAGGGGGCCCAGCTCCATGACATCCCGCGTATAGATCCACTGCCCTATGGGGCGCTTGGGATGGTACTCTCACCAGCGCTCCATCCGCCCCCTCACCTCCGCGATAAAGCCCTTCCGCTTCGCCTCGCTGGCGACGTTGAGGTGATAGAGCGCGTGGTAATCCACCTTCGCGCCCTTGGCCGCGTACCAGCCGAGGTAGCGCTTGACGATCTTGCGGGGCGGATCGCCCATGTAGAACGCCATGTAGCGCGGGCGGCCATAGGTGGCGATGCCGGCGACGCGCTTGAAGGCGAGCAGCGACAGCACCTTGGCCGGGTTCGAGATGTCGAAGGCGACGCCCGGCATGATGAGGCGATCGAAGAAGCCCTTGAGCATGGCCGGCATGCCGAAGCACCAGGTGGGGAACTGCACCACCAGCCCCTCGGCCGCCTGAAGCCGCGCGACGTAGCCCTCCAGCCCCGCTTGGTTGACGGCGGGGTCGTGGTAATGCCGCCGGCCCTCCTCCGACAGCACGGGGTCGAAGCCCTCGGCGTAGAGATCGCACAGGTCGACGTCGTGGCCCGCGGCTTTCAGACCGGCCAGCGCCTCGTCGCGGATGGAGGCGTGGAAACTTTCAGGCAGCGGGTGGCAGTAGAGGTAAAGGACGCGCATGGGAGGCTCGTGCTTCTGAGGGAGCGTTGCAGCGGAACCGTTGCCCCACCCTCACCCTCCCCATGAGATGGGGAGGGCGGCGGCAGGCTGCTTTGGCTTGCGATGGGGCCTTGCCTGACAGGCTGGGGACTTCCCTCCCCGCCTTGCGGGGAGGGTCAGGGTGGGGCTCTGTCCAATCCGGGCTGCCCGATCGCCTCGCCGCGAGCACCATAACGCTCAGGACTTCGGCTGGAACGTCCGCATCTTGCCCGGGTTGAGCAGGCCGTAGGGGTCGATGTCCTGCTTGAAGCCGAGCTGGTCGGCGTCGACCCGCTTGTGCCGGGAGCCGTCCTCCAGCGTGTAGACATGCGGGTTGGCGATGAACACGCCGTTGGCCTCGTGCAGCTGGATGATCTCGTTGAGGCGCTCGGGGTTTTTGTAGATCACCAGCGGCAGGGCCGAGCAGGTGACGCGGCCGCCGAAGCGGATGAACTCGCAATGCGGGATCACCTCGCCGGGGAACATGTCGCGCATCTGCAGCACGCTCTGCATCAGGCGGTCATGGGGATAGAGGCATTGCAGGTAGGTGACCGTGCGGTCGATCTTCAGCGCCTGCAGCGTGGTGTGGTTCCAGGTGAACTCGTAGATCGGCAGCTTGCCGGGGGCCTCCTCGTTCGGCGCCTCGTGCGTGATGACGCCGCGCGTGCCGAGGATCATCTTGAAGCTCTCGAGCGAGGCCTCGGCCACCATGGCGACGAGCACGTTCTTGCCTTCGGGGAAGGCGTGCGACAGCTCCTTGAAATAGGAGGGCAGCGGCCAGGCGATCGGCGTCATCAGCTTCTTGACCACGCCGTCGGCCAGCGCCGCCTCGTAGCCGACCTGAACGGCGGTCTCGAAATCGTCGAAGGCGATGACGAGGTCGATCCAGGGCCAGGCGGGCGCGGTCGGCATTTCCAGAGCGGTGATGATGCCGGTGGTGCCATAGGCGCGGTTGACGAACTGGGCTGCTTCCGCGCGCAGCTCGATGACACGCGGGGTTTCCTCCAGCGTGACGATGCGCGCGGCGATGATGTTGCCGGGCTCGCGCAGGCCGCCATAGGTGACCGAACCGACGCCGCCCGAGCCGCCGGCGACGAAGCCGCCGATGGTGGCCATGCGCTTGGTGGACGGGTGCAGGCGCAGCTCCCAGCCGGTGGGCCTGAGCTGGGCATCCATCTCGTCCATCTTGGCGCCCGAGCCAACGCGCACGACGCCGGGCTTCGACCACTCGATGCGGTTCAGGCCCGTGATGTCGAGCAGCACGCCGCCCTCGAGCGGCACGGCCTGGCCGTAATTGCCCGTGGCGCCGCCGCGCACGGTGAGCGGGATGCGGCGCTTCGCGCAGGAGGCGGCGATGCGGATGACATCAGCCTCGTCGCGCGGGCAGGCGATGATGTCAGCGGATTTGCCGTGGAGCTGGGCGTTCAGCACCGGCGAGTACCAGAAGAAGTCGCGGCTGCGGCGCCGCACGCTCTGCATCTCGGTGATCAGCGGCACGTCGCCCATGTCGGCGATGAAGCCGGCGATGTCATGAGGCCCATGCTGGGGCGCGGGTTCGCCTGAACTCGGTTTCGCTGCGATGTTCATGGGCGCGGCTCCTTCTCGGGTCATGGCGCTCGGGGCGACGGCGCCGTAGGCGGCACAGCCTTTCGGGACCGCACTATACAAGCCGCTTGGCGGAAAGCATCGTGGAGGAAGGCAGGAGGCGCTTGTTTTGTGGGCAAAGTTCTGCCTTCGATTTAGGCGCAGGCGGACTGGCGGCGGAGCCCGCGCGGGACATATGGTGGCATGGCGATTGCTGACCGCTCGCCAAGCGAAACACGAGGCCCTCCGTCAGCGGGGCAGGCCCCAACAGGAGTGAGGTTCGACCCATGAGCATGATGAAGTATCGCCTCGACCGCCGCGCCGCGCTCGGCCTGATCGGGGGCGCAGGCGCGTCCGTGCTGATCCCGCTGCCCGGCCGCAGCGTCAATGCCCAGACGCTCGACAAGGTGAGCTACCAGACCAACTGGCGCGCCCAGGCCGAGCATGGCGGCTTCTACCAGGCCGTCGCCGCCGGCATCTACCGCAAGTACGGCATCGACGCCGACATCCGCATGGGCGGTCCGCAGCAGAACCCCTCGCAGCTCCTGCTCGGCGGGCGCGTGGACATGATCATGTCCAACAGCTTCGAGGCCATCAACTACGTGAAGGAGAACATCCCCTTCATGTGCATCGCCTCGATCTTCCAGAAGGACCCGCAGGTCATCATCTCGCATCCGGGCGTGGGGCACGACAGCCTCGCCGCCCTCAAGGGCAAGCCAATCCTGGTCGGCGCCGCAGGCCGCACCAGTTTCTGGCCCTTCCTCAAGGCCAAGTTCGGCTTCACCGACGAGCAGGTGCGCCCCTACACCTTCAACATGGCACCCTTCCTGGCCGACAAGCAGATCTCGCAGCAGGGCTTCCTGTCCTCCGAGCCCTATGCGATCCAGCAGGGCGGCGTGAACCCGATCGTCCACCTGATCGCCGATGCCGGCTTCGAGAACTACAACACCACCATCAACATCTCGAACAAGATGGTGGCCGAGAAGCGCGACCTCGT
>JAIXZF010000446.1 GCA_027489835.1 Hyphomicrobiales bacterium | reverse complement strand
GTGTCGAGCGTCACGACATGGAGGCCGAGATTGTCCTCGCGCACCGGCGAGCGATGGACCTTGTAGCGCACGACCATTTCGACCGGAGCCTCGACGACCGAAGCCTTGGCAGGCGCGGACGCCTCGATCGACGACAGCGGCGTCATGTCCATCTGATAATAGTCTTCCATGGCCGAAGCGGCCGATGGCAGCGCAAACGCACAACCAAGGACAGTTGCTGCCACGACTGCTTTCGTGGACTTGGACATCTTGCTTGGCTTGCTATTGTATTTGGTGATCATTTCGACCTCCACCTGTTCCCGATATTCGCTGTTTTACAGGACGAGCCGTTAAGCTTGAGTGCCGAAGCGTAGTTAAGCTTACGGTTCTTGTTTCGGTTAAATTCTCGGCATCGGATAGACTTGACGGAACGTTACGGTGACGGCGCGCGGGGCGCTGGGGCCCTGCGCGCCTGTCCCGTCAGCCGACATGCCCGCCGGCCTGGATGAACTGCGCGAACATGTTGCTGATCTGCAGCTCGAGCACGTCGCCGTCGGACTCCGTAATGCGCATCATGAGCGAGTCGGTGCGTCCGACCTGGCTCATGTGAACTGCGCCAAGCTTGCCGAGAGCGGCGAGATCGGCGGCCGAGTCCACCACCACGACCTGCTGCCCGGCCGCCTCGACGCTTTTTGCCAGGAGAGAGGATCCGAAGATGTTGGAGGCGAAGCCGCTGAATTCGAGGCGATCGCCCTCGCGGAAGCTGAGGTCCATGATGCGGTCGGTCTGGCGGCCGTGCATGTCGGCCGCCGAGAAGACGAAGCGGTCGCCACCGGCCCCGCCCGACAGCACGTCGTTGCCCGAGCCACCCGCAAGGACGTCCTCGCCGCGCCCGCCATTGAGCGTGTCGTTACCCGCGCCGCCGAGCATGATGTCGTCCCGGTTGGAGCCGTTGAGGCGATCTGCGCCGTCCGTGCCGCGAATGAAGACGCTGTCGGCACGGATGGCGTCGAGTTCGGTCGCGGTCAGGGCCCGTTCGCCCGAAATCTGCTTGTTGATGATCGCGTTGTTGTTGGCGACCGGGGATGCGGTGTCGACAAAGGACAGGGAGTTGGTCGTATTGTCGCTGACCTGGACGTTGGTCGACTCCTTCACCATCACGCCGACCCGGAAAGTCGAGCCCTCCACGGCGAGCGCAACGTTGCCGGAGACGCGCACGCCATCGGCCTGCTCGACGAGCACGCCATGGGGCATGCCGGACTGGATGACATTGTTCTCGATGACGACATTCCGGTACGGAACGTGGTCGTCGTTGTCCATGAAGATGCCCTGCACGGACAGGCCCGGCTTCTGCTGGATCAATTCATTGTTGTGGATGTAGATGTTCTCGGACGCGGTCTTGGCGCCGCGCGTCCAGAACTGGATGAAGTCAGGGTGGTCGCCCGCGACAGGATGGAAATCGCTCATCTTGTTGTTGGCGATCTCGACGTTCTTGACGGCGGACAGGTTGAAGCCCTCCGAGCGCACGTCCTTGACCACGTTGTTAAGCAGCTTGATGTCGGACGAGTTCGTCACCACGGCGCCGCGCATGACGTCGGTGAAGTGATTGTCCTGCACGACGATGTTCGACGACTTGTCGACGCTGAGCCCGCGCTGGCTTGCGCCCTGGGCGCCGGGCGCGCCGTCGAAGGTGTTCTTCTGGAGCAGCACGTCCTCGCAGTTGCGAAGGGTCAGCGCGCTGGCGAAATTGGCGCCCGGCTTTGTCGAGAAGGTGACGCCCTCGATGCTGACGCCATTCGCGTTCTGGATGGTGAGCCCCGCGAAGACGGGCGGTTTCGCCGCGTTCTCGGCCATGATCTTGATGCCGAGCGGGCTGTCCTTGGCGTTGAAGGTCATTTCGCCATAGTTGCCCTGCTTCAGCACGATGGTGGTGTCCGGCGTGCGTGCATTGAGCGCAGTGCGCAGCTCCGCCTGATTGGAAACGGTCACGATACGGCCGGCGGTCATGTTCATTCTCCTGTTAACTTAGCAGACCCGGCCATTTGATTTCCAAGTCGACCAGTCTCAGGACCATTTCTATCAATTAGACTTCAATTCGGCGTTCAAGCTCGCGGACGTATTTGAAAAGAAATGTTCGTATATGAATTAACATCTTGATAACCACGTTTCTGTGCTTGCAGATGAGGCCCGGCACGCGGTTGTCTTCTATCTTCTTCTAGCCTTTGGAAGGTTTTCTAAACCATCCCGCCCTAGCATCAGCGGCATCGCTTCGCCTCCAGGACGAGGCCAGCGGAGGTGGTTTATGAGTACCGTTGCGTATGGTTCCGGGAACGTCGTCGTTCGCGCGTTGCGGCAGACGCGAACGGCCTGGATTCACGTCTCGGTCTTTTCGTGCCTCGTCAACATCCTGATGCTGACGGGCTCGCTTTACATGATGCAGGTCTATGACCGCGTCCTGGCCAGCCGCTCGATGGCCACTCTGGTCGGGCTGTCCCTGATCGCGCTGGCTGCCTATGCGCTGCAGGGCCTGCTCGACCATATCCGCATCCGCATCCTCGGGCGGATCGGCTGCGAGGTCGATGCCGCGCTGTCTCCGCTGACGGTCCGCGCCGCCCTGTGCGCGCCGCTGCAGGGCCCGCAGAAGCAGGATGCGCTCGCGCCGCAACGCGACCTTGGCGCTTTGCGGAACTTCCTCGGCAGCCTCGGACCGACCGCGTTCATCGACATCCCGTTCACGCCGCTCTTCCTGCTGGTGTGCTTCATGCTGCATCCCTGGCTCGGCTGGCTGGCCGTGACGGGCATGGTCACCATCGTTGCGCTGACGATCCTTGCCGAGCGGATGGCGCTGGCCCCGAGCCTGGCCTCGACGCGCAGCGGCGCCGAGCAAAGCGCCCTGCTGCAATCGGGCCAGCGCAATGCCGAGGCCATCGCGGCGCTGGGCATGCGTCAGACCTTCGCGGACCGCTTCGCGAAGGTGCACGGCAACCATGTCGAGGACACGATCCGGATCGTAGAGCGCACCGGCGGGCTGGGCTCCTTCGCCAAGGCCTTCCGCTTCGTGCTGCAGTCGGCGGTGCTTGGCCTGGGCGGGTATCTGGTGATCAGGGGCGAGATGTCGGGGGGATCGATGATCGCGGCCTCGATCGTCACCGCGCGTGCGCTGGCGCCTGTGGAACTCGCGGTCGCCCATCTCAAGGGCTTCGTCGCGGCGCGCCAGGCCTATGCACGCCTCAAGGAAAGCCTGCCGGCCTATGAGCCGCGCGCCCATGCAATGGCGCTGCCGGCGCCGTCGCGCTCGATCGCGGTCGAGGACATCGCGGTGGTGCCGCCGGGCGGCCGCCAGGCCATCGTCAGCCACGCAGCCTTCCAGCTCGCGGCGGGGGAGGCAGCCGGGCTGATCGGGCCGTCGGGCTCGGGAAAATCCTCGCTGGCGCGGGTGCTCGTCGGCGTCTGGAAGCCTGCCCGCGGGGTCGTGCGCCTCGACGGCGCTGCAGCGCATCAATGGGACCCGGACGTGCTCGGGCGCAGCGTCGGCTACCTGCCGCAGGATGTGGAGCTCTTTCCCGGCACGATCGCGGAGAACATCGCGCGGTTCGATCCCGCCGCGACCTC
>JAIXZF010000202.1 GCA_027489835.1 Hyphomicrobiales bacterium | reverse complement strand
AAGCTGGTGCGCTGAGCCTCAGGCGAAAGGCGACGGCGTGCCGCTGCCGGCGCCGAGCGCCTTCTGCATCAGGATCTGGTCGAGCCAGCGCCCGTGCTTGTAGCCGACCGCCCGGGCGACGCCGACATGGGCGAAGCCGAGGCGTTCATGAAGCCTGACCGATGCCCGCGCCCCGCCCTGGCCGTCGCCGATCACCGCGACCATCTGGCGAAAGCCCGACGCCCCGGCCCTGACCGTCCGGGCTGACATAGATCGAATCCTCGACGGTGGCCCTGTAGGCGGCGCGGGGTCGATAGGCCGAGGCGTAGGCGTAGCCGAGGACCCGGCCCGCGGCGTCCGCGACGAGGTAGGGAAAGCCGGCCTCGAGGATCGCCTGCCGGCGGCGGGCCATCTCCGTCTCGTCCGGCGGATCGACTTCCCAGGAGGCCGTGCCATGCAGGACCGCATGGGCATAGATCGGCGTGATGGCGGCGATGTCGGACACGGTGGCGGGACGGATGACGGGCGCGGGTGTCATGGCGGAACTCCGGTCGGCCGGCGGAGCCTCTAGCAGAACGGAGCCCGAGGCCAAGAGCCCGAGGCTAGGCGCCCAAGAAAAAGGCCCCGGAGCTTTCGCGCCGGGGCCTCGATTCCATCAGCCGGAGAGCCGGCTTCGTTCGCAGATCACTCGCGGTTGCCGAACAGGCTCAGCAGCATCTGGAACATGTTGACGAAGTTCAGGTAGAGCGACAGCGCGCCGTTGATCGACAGGCGGGCGAGATCGTCGGCCGAACCTTCGCCGTAGAGATACATCTCCTTCAGGCGCTGGGTGTCCCAGGCGGTGAGGCCCGCGAAAACGAGCACGCCGATCGCCGAGATGGCGAACTGCAGGGCGCTCGACTGCATGAACAGGTTCACCAGCGAGGCGATCATCAGGCCGATCAGGCCCATGATCAGGAACGAGCCCATGGCCGACAGCGACTTCTTGGTGGTGTAGCCGAACAGGCTGAGGCCGCCGAAGGCCGCCGCGGTGACGAAGAAGACCTGCACGATCGAAGCCTTGGTGAAGACCACCAGGATCGTCGAGAGCGACAGGCCCATCACGGCCGCGAAGGCATAGAACATCGCGCGGGCGCTGGAGGGCGCCATGCGGTCGATGCGGAAGGAGAAGAACAGGATGAAGGCCAGCGGGGCCAGCATGATGACCCACTTGAGCGGGCTGACATAGAGCATCTGCCCGATGGGGGTGAGCACGGTGCGGCCGGCGGCGTTCTGCGCGGTGGCGAGCATGTTGGTGCCCATCGCCACCAGGCCCGAGATCGCGAGGCCCGTGATCATGTGGTTGTAGACGCCGAGCATGAAGGACCGGAGGCCCTGATCGACCTCGGCGGCGCTGCGCTGCTGGGCGTAAGGTGTGCCCCAGGCCGAAGCGTTAGGATCGAAATTGCTCATGGAGAAGCTCCAACTCCCTTTGGAATCCTGATGGACATCCAGTTTCCGCGGGATCGTCCAAAAAGCCCCACGGCGCCGGCAGGCCGGCGTTGCAGGGAATATGGGGAAAGAGCGCAATTCTTACAAGAGGCCGCTTGGCCCAAGCCGCCTGATCATGGCAGCCAGCGTTGAGAAGCCCTGAACGGACCTCTTTCTACATGGCCCTCATGTAATAAAGGCGATGGGCCAACTAGAGGGAGCGCAAGTAACTGGCCGGTTTCTTGGACAGTATCCGCAAGGTTCCGGCAAGTCCGAAGATGACCGCGATCGCCACGGTCGCAAAGGCCAGAAGCATTGCAGCGCCCGGCGCGAAGGCGAAGGCGATGTTCATCGCCCTCGTCGTCACCGCCCAACCTGCCGCGACGCCGGCCACCAGCCCGAACAGCGCCGCGACGAGCCCGGTCAGGGCGTATTCGAGGCCATAGGCGGAGAGGATGCGGCCGCGCGTCGCCCCCAGCGTCTTGAGGATCATCGCGTCGTAGAGCCGGGCGCGCTGCCCGGCCGCGAGCGCGCCGGCCAGCACCAGCAGGCTCGCCGCCACCGCGATGCCGCTCGCGGCGCGGATGGCGAAGGTCAATCGGCCGACGAGTTCGTTGGCGGCATCGAGCGCGTCCTTGACGCGCACCGCGGTCACCGCCGGGAAATCGCGCCCGAGCGCGCGCAGCAGGCGGGCGTCGTCGGCGGACTGCGCCGCCGGCTCGACGCCGTCATGGGCCGCGGTCAGCGTGGCGAGATGGGTGTGGGGGGCGCCGGCGAAGCTGTTGGGAGAGAAGACCATCACGAAGTTGATGCCGAGGTTGCGCCACTCCACACGGCGGGTGTTGGCGAGCCGGGCCGTGATGTTGCGGCCGAGGACGTTCACCGTCACCCGGTCGCCGACCTTCAGCCCGAGGCCGTCGGCCAGTTCGTGCTCGAAGGAGACCAGTGCCTCGCCGCGATGGTCTGGAGCCCACCAGGCGCCGGTCACGACGGTCGAATCCTTCGGGGGCGTGGCGGCGTAGGTGATGCCGCGGTCTCCGTCGAGCACCCAGCCGAAGCGGTCCGGCACCTTGATGCGGTCCACCGGCACGTCGCCCAGCGCCACGATGCGGCCGCGCATCATCGGCACGCGGTCGAGCGTCGCGCCCGGGGCCTCCCGGCCGACGAAGGCATCGAATTCCGCGGTGCGGCCGTTCGGGATGTCGAGGAAGAAGAAGGTCGGCGCCCGGGCGGGCAGGTTCTGGGTCAGCGCCCGGGTCAGGCTCGCATCGATGAAGGAGAGCGCCGAGAGCAGCGCCACGCCGAGGCCGAGCGAGAGCACCAGCGCGGGCGTCAGCGCGCCGGGACGATGCATGTTCGACACCGCCATGCGCAGCGAGGGCAGGCGCGAGCGGGGCATGGCGGCGGCGAGGCGCATGATGCCGGCGCCGACGCCGCGCAGCAGCAGGAAGGCCGCCGCGATGACGGCGATGTAGATCGCGGCGATGCGCGCATCGTAGGCGAACAGGATGGTGATGCCGATCATCGCCGAGAGCGCGGCGACGAAGGCGACCATGTAGGCGGCGCGCGGGCGTTGCGGGCCTTCCTCGACGACATCGCGGAACAGGGCCGAAACGGGGGTATCGTGCGCCTTGCCGAGCGGCAGCAGCGCGAAGACCAGCGCGGTGACGAGGCCGTAGATCGCGGCGACGCCGAGCTCGGGCCAGGCGATCGTCGGCGAGAGCGGCACGGGCAGCACCTCGGAGAAGGCGCCCGCCAGCGCGTAGGGAAGGGCCGCGCCTGCCAGGACGCCGATGCCGACGCCGATGCAGGCTACCATCATCACCTCGATGAGATGGATCGCCACGACCTGCGAGCCCGGTGCGCCGAGAGCCTTCAGGGTGGCGAAATCCATGCGCTTGACGTCGACGAAGCGCCTGACGGCGTTGGCGACGCCGACGCCGCCGACCAGCAGCGCCGTCAGGCCCACCAGCGTCAGGAACTGGCTGAACCGGTCGATGTTGCGGGCAAAGCGCGGATCGGCGTTGGCGCGGGTGCGCACCTCCCAGCCCGCTTCGGGTAGGGCGCGCGCGGCCTCGGCCTCCAGCGCGGCCAGCGCAGCGCCGCCTGCGGCCTCGTCGCCCGTGGCCTTGTCACCGAGGTCGAGGCGGTAGGTCCAGCGGATCAGGCTGCCGGGCTGCACCAGCCCCGTCGCGCGCAGCGCCTCCTGTGTGATGAGCACGCGGGGTCCCAGGCCAATGCCGGCCGCGACCTTGTCGGGCTCGGACACGACCGTGCCGGCGATCAGGAACTCGGCCTCGCCGATGGTGACGGCATCGCCCGGCTTCAGATCGAGCCGTCCGAGGATCAGCGGGTCGACCAGCGCGCCGAAGCGGCCACCCTGCCGGGCCAGCAGGCCGGCGAGCGGGGCCTGCGGCTCGGATCTGAGGTCGCCGACCGTCGGATAGGCGGCATCGACGGCCTTGATCTCGACCAGGGCCGAGCCCTTGTCGCCGGCGCGGGCCATGGCGCGGAAGGTCGCCATCACCGAGACGCGGCCTTGCCGGTCCAGGAAGGCGCGCTCCTCGGGCGTCGCCTCGCGCTGGGCCAGGCTGAAGGCCGCGTCGCCGCCGAGGATGCGCCGGCCCTCGCGGCTGAGGCCCTCCTCGACGCTGCGGGCGGCGGAGGTCACGGCCGCGATCGCCGCCACGCCGAGCGCGAGGCAGGCGATGAACACGCCGAAGCCGCGCAGGCCGCCGCGCAGGTCGCGCCAGGCGAGCCTGATGGCGAGGCGAAGCGGGCCGACGAGGCGCGCGGGTCCTTGAGGTTTTGGAATGACGCCGTGCATGTCAGGCTCCCGCCCGTGCCGGCTCGACCGCGGCGGCAATGCGCCCGGAACGCAGGCCGATGGTGCGGTCGCAGCGCGCGGCGAGCGACAGATCATGGGTCACGAGAACCAGCGTCGCGCCGCGCTCGCGCTTGAGGGCGAAGAGCAGGTCGACGATCGAGGCGCCGTTGGCCTCGTCGAGGTTGCCGGTGGGCTCGTCCGCCACGAGGATGGCCGGGTCAGGGGCGATGGCGCGGGCGATGGCGACGCGCTGCTGCTCGCCGCCGGAGAGCTGGGCCGGATAATGATGCAGCCGGTCGCCGAGGCCGACCGCCGCCAGCTCCTTCTCGGCGCGGGCGAAGGCATCCGGCCGGCCGGCCAGCTCGAGCGGCAGCGCCACGTTCTCGCGGGCCGTCATGGTCGGCACGAGATGGAAGGACTGGAACACGATGCCGATGCGCCGGCCGCGGAACAGCGCAAGCTGGTCCTCGCCCATACGCGACAGGTCGGCGCCGTCGATCATCACCCGGCCCTTGTCGGCCTTTTCGAGGCCCGCCAGCACCATCAGCAGGCTCGACTTGCCCGAGCCCGATGGACCCACCAGGCCGACCGCCTCGCCAGCCTCGATGGCCAGCGAGATGCCCTTGAGGATATGGACGCGCGCGGCCTCGCGGCCCAGACTGAGCTCGACATCGTTCAATTCGATCAGGGCAGGCATGACAGCGGCTACGAACTTTCGGGGCTTCGACGGGTTTCGGGCTGGACGCCCGGCAGGCGCGCGCAAGCGGCATGCCGCGTCGCACAAGGCAACAGATGGCCTTTCGGAACGGTTTCCGACAGGGGCTGCGACATTCCTCGTGCTCCTTGTCCTCCTTGGTGCGGGCTGGCTCGCGCTCCTCTCCGGAAACCCCGCGATGGCCCAGAATGCCCCGCTCCGAATCGTCGCGTTCGGCGACAGCCTCACTGCCGGATACGGGCTGCCGCAGTCGGCGGCCTTCCCGGTCCAGCTGCAGAAGGCGCTCGAAGCGAAAGGTCGCAGGATCGTGATCGAGAATGCCGGCGTCTCGGGCGACACCGCCCAGGCCGGGCTCGACCGGCTCGACTGGTCGATCGGCGAGGGCGTCGACGGGGTGATCCTCGAGCTCGGCGCCAACGACGCGCTGCGCGGGCTCGATCCGGGCCAGACGCGGACGGCTCTGGAGAGCATCATCGTCAAGCTCAGGCAACGCGGAATTCCCGTGATGCTGGCCGGCATGCGGGCGCCCCCGAACATGGGGCCCGACTATGTCGGCCGCTTCGACGCGATCTTCGGCGACCTCGCCGCGCGTCACGGGCTGATTCTCTACCCGTTCTTCCTCGACGGCGTCGCCGGCCAGCGCGCCCTGAACCTGCCAGACGGGGTGCATCCGACAGCCGAGGGAATCAGGATCATCGTCGGGCGCATCCTGCCGACGGTCGAGAAGTTCCTTGACTCGATCAGGCCGCGGGGATGACAGGGGGGCCGATCCCTTCCTGAACGACCCCCGGAGACATCGATGGAGTATCGCCCGCTTGGCCGCACCGGCTTGTCCGTGTCCGCCATCTGTCTCGGCACCATGACCTGGGGCCAGCAGAACACCGAGGCCGAAGGCCATCTGCAGATGGATTACGCCATCGACCACGGCATCAACTTCTTCGACACGGCGGAGCTCTATTCGATTCCGCCGAAGCCCGAGACGCAAGGCTCCACCGAGCGGATCGTCGGCTCCTGGTTCAAGAGCCGCGGCAAGCGCGACAAGGTCATCCTTGCCACCAAGGCGGTCGGCCGTTCCGACGCCATGACCTGGTTCCGCGATCCGCCGGCGAAGAGCCGGATCAGCAAGGCGCAACTCACGGAGGCGCTGGAGAACTCGCTGAAGCGGCTCCAGACCGACCATGTCGACCTCTACCAGCTCCACTGGCCCGAGAGGCCGATCCCGTGGGGCTCCAACCCGACGCGCTTCTCGATGGCCGGCTATCAGCCCGCCGCCGACGAGACGGCGATCGAAATCCAGCTCGAGGCGATGGACGGCTTCATCAAGGCGGGCAAGGTCAGGCATGTCGGCCTGTCCAACGAGAGCGCCTGGGGCACGATGCGCTTCCTGTTCGCCTCGGAAGCGAAGGGATTGCCGCGGGTCGCATCGGTGCAGAACGCCTACAATCTGCTCAACCGCACCTACGACACGGCCATGGCCGAGATCTTCCTGCGCGAGCAGGTCGGCCTCATGGCCTACTCGCCGCTGGCCCAGGGCTTCCTCACCGGCAAATACCTGAACGGCGCGCGGCCGGCGGGAGCCCGCACCACGCTGTTCGACCGCGGCCAGCGCTACCAGACGCCGGGCGCGGAAGAGGCGGTGGCCGATTACCTGGGTGTGGCCAAGCGGCACGGGCTCGACCCCGCCGCGATGGCGGTGGCCTTCGTGACCAGCCGGCCCTTCACGACCTCGAACATCATCGGCGCGACCTCGATGGAGCAGCTCAAAGTCTGCGTCGAGGGCTCGCTCGCGGTTGAGATGACGCCCGAGCTTCAGGCCGATCTCGACGCGGTTCACCAGCTGAGGGGCAATCCCTGCCCGTGAGGGCTGGGAAGGGGACGGCCCTCCTGGCGATTTTGCTGTGAAAGCTGCGCTTCGGAGCGGATTTCGCGTCTCGCAAATGACGCATGATTCGGAAACACTCTCGAATCATGCCCCGCCTGTTCACCGGCCTGGAAGTTCCGCCCGACATCGCGCTGCAGCTGTCGATGCACAGGGGCGGGCTGTCCGGCGCGCGCTGGATCGAGCCGTCCGACTACCACATCACGCTGCGCTTCCTCGGCGACGTCGACGGCGCCACGGCGCGTGACGCCTACGACTTCCTGGCCGACATCCAGCGCGGGCCGGTCACCGTCACGCTCGACCAGATTGGCAGCTTCGGCGGGGACAAGCCGCATTCGGTGTTCGCCCGGGTGCGTCCCGACGGCGCGCTGTCCGAGCTGCAGGGCGAGCATGAGCGGCTGATGCGGCGCATCGGCCTGCCGCCCGAGCCGCGCAAGTTCGTGCCGCACGTCACGCTCGGACGGGTCAAGGGCGCCTCGGCGCTGGCGGTCGCCGATTATCTCTCCAGCCGCGCGCTGATCCGGCCCATCAGCTTCACCGCGCGCCGTTTCGTGCTGTATTCCTCGCGGGCCTCCACCGGAGGCGGCCCCTACATCGTCGAGGCAGCCTATCCGCTCGAAGCGGCCATGAGCCGCGCCAGATGGGGTTGAACCCGATGCCCGCCAAGCTCGACGCCGCCGCCCGCGCCCAGGCGCTCATCGATCTGCCCGGATGGGCGGAGGCGCAAGGGCGCGAGGCCATCGTCAAGCGCTTCGTCTTCGCCGATTTCAGCGAGGCCTTCGCCTTCATGACGCGCGTCGCCATCCTCGCCGAAAAGATGGACCACCATCCCGAATGGTCCAATGTCTACCGCACGGTGGACGTGACGCTCGCCACCCATGATGCGGGCGGCGTCACGGAGCTTGACCTCACGCTCGCCGCGGCGATGGACCGCTTCGCCAGAGGGTGATCAGCCGGCCCGGCCGCAGGCGTCGAGCCGCGCCAGCATGTGGGCGGGCGGCGGCGCCTCGACCGTCACGGGCGGCTTCTTGGGATTGAGCGGAATTGTGACGGACCGGGCGTGGAGATGAAGCCCCGGCCCGCCCTGGCGCGGCCCCGAGCCATAGATCGGATCGCCCAGAATCGGCCAGCCCATGGCCTGGCAATGCACGCGGAGCTGATGGGTGCGCCCGGTCAGCGGCTCAAGTTCCAGCCAGCTCAGCGCGCGGTCGGCGCTGCGTCCCATGACGCGCCAGAGCGTGGTTGAGGGCAGGCCGGCCGGATCGGGCTTCATCCACCAGCCCCGGTCGGGGTCGAGCCGGGCCAGTGCAAGGTCGATGCGGCCTTCGTCGGCCTCCGGCGCGCCCTCGACCACGGCCCAATAGGTCTTGGCGATCTTGCCTGCCTTGAAGAGGTCGCCCAGCTGCGTCAGCGCCTGGCGGTGGCGGCCGAGGATGAGGCAGCCCGAGGTGTCCTTGTCGAGCCGGTGGGCCAGCTCGGGCGGTCGCGGCAGGCCAAAGCGGAGCGCGGCGAAGTAGCGGTCCAGCGGCACGTCCTTGTTTGAGTTCTGCGGGCCCTTGTGGACCGGCAAGCCGAAGGGCTTGTCGATGACGAGCATCATCGCGTCGCGATGGAGGACGCGCGCCAGCATCTCCCCCTCGGTGAGGGCGCCGCCGATCGGCGCTTGCGCGGAAGGCTCTATCGGTGTCATGCCGAAACGGGGTAACGACAGGCCGGGGCGGGGGCAAGCCGGAACCGGCCGGCGGCTCCGCAGGCCGCCTTGAAGGATTT
>JAIXZF010000474.1 GCA_027489835.1 Hyphomicrobiales bacterium | reverse complement strand
TCGCCCGTGGTGCCCGAGGTGAAGCCGATGAGGCAGACATCGTCGGCGGCGGTGTCGCACGCCTCGAACGCGTCGGGCGCGGCCTCCATCAGCGCCTCGAGCTCGGCGCCCATCTCGACGATGCGGGCCAGCAGCGGATTGACGGCTGCGGTCTTCGTGAGTTCGTCCATCAGGCGCGGATCGCACAGGGCGAGCCTGATGCGGGTCTTGGCGACGATGAAGCCCAGCTCCTTGGCGCGCAGCATCGGCATGGTGGCGACCACGATGCCGCCCGCCTTGAGCACGGCGAGATAGACCATCGCCAGCATCGGATTGTTGGGTGCGCGCAGCAGCACCCGGTCGCCCGGCTTCATGCCGAGCGGGCCTGTCAGCACATGGGCGATGCGGTTCACCGTCGCCGCCGTCTCGGCATAGCTCCAGATCCGGCCATCCTGCGCGATCAGGCAGGGAGCCTCGCCGCGGCCCGCCCCAAGATGCGCGTCCAGCAGCTTGCTGACGGCATTGAGCCGCTCCGGGTAACGCAGTTCGGGCAGGGTGAAGAGGAAATCGGGCCATTGCTCGCGCGGCGGCAGGCTGTCGCGAGCGAAGCTGTCGAGATAGGCGCTACTTGCCATCGGCATTCTCCTCACTCCGCCGCGCGCGCCGGCATCGGGGCCTCGGCGGCCCGCTCGCCCAGAAGCGCGCGGGCGATGATGATCTTCTGCACCTCGGTCGCGCCCTCGTAGATGCGCAGCGCGCGGACCTCGCGGTACAGCTCCTCGACCTTGGAGCCGAGGCGCACGCCCTCGCCGCCGAAGATCTGGATGGCGCGGTCGATCACCTTCTGCGCCGCCTCGGTGGCGAACATCTTGGCCATCGCCGCCTCGCGCGTGATGCGCGGCGCGCCCCTGTCCTTGGTCCATGCGGCGCGGTGGATCAGCAGCGCCGCGGCATCGATCTCGGTCGCGCTGTCGGCCAGCGCGGCCTGGGTGAGCTGGAGGTCGGCCAGCACGCCGCCGAACATGCGCCGGCTCGCGGCGCGGTCGGTCGCCTCGTCGAGCGCGCGGCGGGCGAAGCCCAGAGCGGCCGCGCCCACGGTGGAGCGGAAGACGTCGAGCGTCGCCATGGCGATGCGGAAGCCGTCGCCCACGCCGCCGATGCGCTGGCCGACCGGGATGCGGCAATCGGCGAAGCTCAGCGTGGCGAGCGGATGCGGCGCCGTGACGTCGATGCGCCCCGCGATCCCGAAGCCGGGCGTGCCGGCCTCGACGATGAAGGCGGACAGGCCCTTGGCGCCGCCGCCCTCTCCCTCGCGCACGAACACGACATACTGGTCGGCGATGCCGCCATTGGAGATCCAGGTCTTGGCGCCGTTCAGCCTGACATGGCCGGGACCGTCGGCGGTGGCCGAGGTCGCCATCGCCGCCACGTCCGAGCCGGCATCGGCCTCCGACAGCGCGAAGGCGGCGATGGCGCGGCCGGCCGCCACGCCCGGCAGCCAGCGCGCCTTCTGATCCTCGGAGCCGAACAGGCTGATCGGACCCGTGCCCAGCCCCTGCATGGCGAAGGCGAAATCGGCGAGGCCGCCATGATAGCCCAGCACCTCGCGGGCGAGGCAGAGCGTGCGGACATCGAGCCGGTCCACGGCGCCGCCATGTGGGGCGACGACGACATGGGCGAGATGACCCGCTTCGCCCAGCGCCGCGACGAGGCGGCGGCACGAGGCATCGACGTCGTGATGATCGATGAGGCCTGGCACAATCTCCGACGCCCAGCGGTCGAGGACGGCATGGAAGGCGCGGTGACGCTCCTCGAAGAAGGGCCAGCTCAGATAGCTGCGATCGGCCATGGCGCCCGGCTCCTTGCTCAATCGCCAGCGAAGACGGGCTTGCGCTTCTCGGCGAAGGCCTCGAAGGCGCGGCGGAAATCGGCCGTGGTCATGCACAGCGCCTGCGCCACCGCCTCGGCCTTGATGGCCTCCTCGATGCTCATCGCCCATTCCATGGCCAGCATCTTCTTGGTGATGTCGTTAGCGAAGGTCGGCCCGTGCGCGAGCTCGGACGCCATCGCCGACGCGTCCGCCAGCACCCTCTCGGGCGCGCAGAGCCGGTTGAAGAAGCCCCAGCGTTCAGCCTCCTCGCCGCCCATCACCCGGCCGGTGTAGAGCAGCTCGGAAGCGCGGCCATAGCCGATGATCCTCGGCAGCATGGCGCAGGCGCCCATGTCGCAGCCGGCGAGGCCGACCTTGTTGAACAGGAAGGCGACCTTTGCCCTCTGCGTGCCGTAACGCAGGTCGGATGCCATCGCCATGATCGCGCCGGCGCCCACGCAGACGCCGTCGATGGCCGCGATCACCGGTTGCGGGCAGGCGCGCATCGCCTTGACGAGGTCCCCCGTCATTTCGGTGAAGCGCAACAGGCCCTTGGTGTCCTTCGACAGCAGCGGCTCGATGATCTCGAACACGTCGCCGCCGGAGCAGAAATTGCCGCCGGCGCCGGTCACCACCACGGCCTTGACCTCGTCGTCATATTGAAGGCCCCGGAAGAAGCCGACCAGCTCGGCATAGCTCTCGAAGGTCAGCGGGTTCTTCCTGTCGGGACGGTCGAGCGTCACCGTGGCGACTCGGCCTTCCACCTCGAGCCGGAAATGCTCCGCCTGCCGCTTGGGTCCCGTCATGTCAGCGTCCCTCCCGTGGTCCGGTGATGGCCGCGCGGGCCGAAGCCTTGAGCTTTCCGAGCAAGCGCATCAGATCCTCGCTCTCGGCATCCGACAGCTCTCCGAAGAAATCCGCGATCCAGCCTTCGTGCCGGCTCGCCATGGCGGCGAAGTCCCGCTCGCCCTGCGCGGTGAGGACTACGTTGACGACGCGCCGGTCGGTCTCGGAAACGCGGCGCTCGAGCTGGCCTGCTTCGACGAGGCGCTCGACCAGCGCGGTGAGGTTGCCGTTGGAAACCATCATGCGGCCCGAGAGCTGGCTCAGCGTCAGGCCGTCCGGCGCCTTGTGCAGTTGGGCCATGAGATCGAAGCGCGGCAAGGTCACGTCGAACTCCGACCGCAGCCGCGAGCGAATCTCGTCCTCGACCAGCGTCGCGCAGGTGAGCAGCCGGAGCCAGAGGCGCAGCTCCGCCTTGTGGTCGCGCGGGCGCTCGGCCACCACGGTTTCGGCATCGACGATGAGGCGGGCGTCGTCCATCAGAGCGTCTCCCCGCCCGAAATGCTCAGCGCCGCACCATTGACGCCGGCCGCCCCCGGGCTCGCGAGATAGGCGACCGCGGCCGCGACCTCCGCGGGCGAGACGAGACGGCCCTGCGGGTTGGATTTCGCCAGCTCCGCCCTGGCCTCGGCCTCGCTCCGGCCGGTCTTGGTCATGATGGTCGCCAGCGCGCCACGGACCAGATCGGTCTCGGTGTAGCCAGGGCAGACAGCGTTGACCGTGACGCCGGTGCGCGCCAGCTCCTGCGCCAGCGCCCGCGTCAGCCCGATGACGCCGTGCTTGGCGGCGGTGTATGCACTGACATAGGGATAGCCCTTGAGCCCCGCCGTACTGGCCACATTGATGATGCGGCCAGCGCCGGCGGCGATCATGGGCGGCAGCACCAGCCGCGTCAGGGTGAAGACGCTTTCGAGATTGAGCGCGAGCATCCGGCGGACCAGCTCGCCATCGGTGCGCGCGATCGGCGCGGTCTCGACGCCGCCGGCATTGTTGACGAGAATCGTGACGGGCCCCTCGGCCTCGACCGCCCGCGACAGGGCAGCGGCAAGCGCGGCCTCATCGGCGACATCGGCGGCATAATGTCGAAAGCCCGGCTCGTCGGCCTCTCCGGCGGAGCGGGCGATGAGGCTCACCGCTGCGCCACGGGCGCGCAGCGCCTCGGCCACCGCGCGGCCGATGCCGCGGCTCGCCCCGGTGACGAGCGCGTGTTGTCCAGCCAATGAGCCCTCAGGCATGGCGACTCCCGTTCGGCCTCGCCTCGCCTCGCAGGCAGACGCATTGGCCAATTGTTTTAAGCTTAAAATGAATCCGCGGCGCTGCCAAGCAAGCCGGCATGCCCCGCAGGGCACGGGCCTCGGGCCGCGAAGCGGCGCCGGGCAGGCTTGTTCGGGATGCGAACGCCTGGCCGTTGACGTGGTGGCCGGCAGGGCGATGATCGCGCCCGTCATTGTCCAGTGCAGGCGCCTTCCCATGTCCCATGCCTTCCTCGTTGCCGGCGTCCGCACGCCCATAGGCCGTTATGCCGGCGCGCTTTCCGCCGTGAGGCCAGACGATCTCGCAGCCCATGCGGTGAAGGCGCTGATGGCGAGGCTGCCGGCCCTGCCGGCCGAGGCCATCGACGACGTCATGCTGGGCTGCGCCAACCAGGCCGGCGAGGACAACCGCAACGTCGCGCGGATGGCCGCTCTCCTCGCGGGCCTCGAGGGCGTCACCGGCACGACGATCAACCGGCTCTGCGGCTCGGGGCTCGACGCGGTCGGGCAGGCAGCCCGCGCGATCCGCACAGGGGAGGCCGAGCTCATCATCGCGGGCGGCGTCGAGAGCATGTCGCGGGCGCCCTTCGTCATGCCCAAGGCGACCGAGGCCTTCTCGCGCCAGAACGAGGTGTTCGACACCACGATCGGCTGGCGCTTCGTCAATCCGCGCATGAAGGCGGCCTACGGGACCGATTCGATGCCCGAGACCGCCGAGAACGTCGCGGCGGATTTCGAGATCGCACGGGCCGATCAGGACGCCTTCGCGCTGCGCTCGCAGCAGCGCGCGCTCGCCGCGCAGGCGCGCGGCCGGCTGGCACGGGAGATCGAGCCGGTCAGCATCGCCCAGCGCAAGGGCGATCCGGTCATCGTCAGCCAGGACGAGCATCCTCGTGCGACCACGCTCGAGACGCTTGCGAAGCTCGGCACGCCCTTCCGCAAGGATGGCACGGTCACGGCCGGCAATGCCTCGGGCGTCAACGACGGCGCGGCCGCGCTGCTCATCGCGTCCGAAGCCGCCTGCGAGCGCCATGGGCTGACACCGCTGGCCCGCATCGCCGGCATGGCGACGGCGGGCGTGCCGCCGCGCATCATGGGCATCGGGCCGGCGCCGGCGACGCTGAAGCTGCTCGCGCGGATGGGGCTCGGCATCGGCAGTGTCGACCTGATCGAGCTCAACGAGGCCTTCGCGGCGCAGGCGCTGGCCGTGACGCGCCAGCTCGGCCTGCCCGACGACGCCGCGCATGTGAACCCGAATGGCGGCGCCATCGCGCTCGGCCACCCGCTCGGCATGTCGGGCGCGCGGCTCGCGCTCACCGCCGCGCTCGAACTGGGCGACCAAGGTGCGAAGCGCGCGCTCTGCACGATGTGCATCGGGGTGGGCCAGGGCATCGCGCTGATGCTGGAAGCAGTCTGACGGCGGACCCCGGCCTGCGCCGGCGCGTTGAGGCTCCAGCGAGGAAGCGGCTGACAGGGCGCGAGGCGGTGCGCTATGGCAGGGCACTCGCGCCTTGCGTCCGCGCCGCGAACCGGAGCCTGCCATGATCCAGACGGTCCCCACCCAGCCCATCGCCGGCCAGAAGCCCGGCACCTCCGGGCTGCGCAAGAAGGTGCCGGAATTCCAGGCGCGGCACTACGTCGAGAACTTCGTGCAGTCGGTGTTCGACTGCCTCGACGGCAAGGAGGGGCAGACGCTCGTGGTCGGCGGCGACGGGCGCTACTTCAACCGCGAGGTGGTCGGCACCGTCATCCGCATGGCCGCGGCGAACGGCTTCGGCCGCGTGATCGCCGGGCGCGGCGGCATCCTGTCCACGCCTGCCGCCTCTCACATGATCAGGAAGCGCAAGGCCTTCGGCGGGATCGTGCTCTCCGCCAGCCACAATCCGGGCGGGCCGGACGGCGATTTCGGCATCAAGTACAACACCGGCAATGGCGGCCCCGCGCCCGAAAAGATCACCGACGCCGTCTTCCAGCGCACGCAGACCATCGACCGCTTCCTGATCGCGGATGCCGTCCCGATCAACCTCGACCGCACCGGGCTGGTGCGCATCCCTGCCGCCAAGGGCGAGATGGAGGTCGAGATCGTCGATCCCGTCACCGACTATCAGGGGCTGATGGAGACCCTGTTCGATTTCGACAGGATTCGCGCCGCCGTGCGGGGCGGGCTGACCATCCGCTTCGACGCGATGAGCGCGGTGACGGGCCCCTACGCCCACGCCATCCTCGAAGGGGCGCTCGGCTTCGCCGCCGGTTCGGTCATCAATGGCGAGCCGCTGCCCGATTTCGGCGGACATCATCCCGACCCCAACCTCGTCCATGCGAAGCACCTGCTCGACCTCGCCATGTCGCCGGGCGCGCCCGATCTCTGCGCGGCGTCGGATGGCGATGGCGACCGCAACCTCATCATCGGGCGCGGCCAGTTCGTGACCCCGTCCGACAGCCTCGCCATGCTGGCGGCAAACGCCCATCTGGCGCCGGGCTATGCCAGGGGCCTCGCCGGGATCGCCCGCTCCATGCCGACAAGCCAGGCGGCGGACCGGGTGGCGTCGAAGCTCGGCATTCCCTGCTTCGAAACCCCGACCGGCTGGAAGTTCTTCGGCAACCTGCTCGATGCTGGCATGATCTCGAT
>JAIXZF010000322.1 GCA_027489835.1 Hyphomicrobiales bacterium | reverse complement strand
CATTTCGCGTTGGCGCGCAGCTTGAAGGTGAAGACCTTGCCATCATCCGAGACGGCCCAGCTCTCCGCCACGCCAGGCGAGACCTTGCCCTGGCCATCATGGATGATGAGGCCCTCGTAAAGGTCCCGCATGATGTGGAACTCGGCGGAGGTCGAGATCTTCTGCGGGTCGAGCGTCTCTGGATCGGCTTCCTGTCCGCGATTGTAGACGACCTGCGCGAAGGCAGGGAGCGAAGCGAGCGTGCTCGTGGCCAGGATGGCGCCGACCAGGGCTGCGCGAAGGTGCTGGCGATGCGACATGGAACTCTCCTTTGGGCGAACGGCTGTCCAGTGATTGAAGCCATTATGGCGCGCACCACAGTCAGCGCAACCGGATCATGCACGGATTGCATGAGGGATCGCATCGGCTGGCGCTCGCGCCTAGAATGCTCCGATGTCCCGCCCGTCCTCTGCCGAATGACCGTCGAACCGGCCATCGCCGTCCTGGCCGCGCTCGGCCTCGCCACCGGCGTGGCGCGTTCATCGGCGCTTTATGCGCTCGTCTCGGCCTCCCATGTGCTGGGGATCGCGTTGCTCGTCGGCCCGATCCTCATCGTGGACGCCCGCAACGCCTTCGGCCGGCCCCGAATGGACCCGGCGGCGCTGGCAGTCCTGCGCAATGTCGCCATTGTCGGCGTGCTCATCTCGGCGGCGACGGGGCTGCTGCTCTTCACCGCTCGCCCCGCCGAGTACCTCGCCAATCCGGCCATGCTCGCGAAGCTGGCGGTGGTCGCGCTCGCCATCGTCAACGCGCTCGCTTTTGAGTGGCGGGCGTCCCGACATGACGGTGAGCTCGGCGGCGTCGCCATGCGCGGCATGGCGCTCGCCTCGATGGTCCTGTGGCTGTCCGCCCTGTTGCTCGGGCGCTGGGTCGCGTTCGTCTGAGGCTCAGCGCAACTCGACGCGCTTGCCGCCCACTTCCACCCATTCGGCCCTGTAGAGCCGCGGATTGGTGGTGTTCTGGTAGGCGTAGACCCTGAGCGCCCTGCCCGGTGCCACATCCTCCGCCTTCAGCCCGCGCGCATCCATGCGGCTGACAGGCGCCAGTTCGATCGTCAGCTCCGCCCCATCCTTCATCATGTAGAGCGTGCCGTGCGGGTTGGCGTAGGTCGAGCGCGCGACCGGGCCGCTGTGGTCGAGCACCTTGGACGTGTCGAACGAGCTCCAGCCATGATGCGCCAAGGCGGCTGCCGGGATGGCGGCGATGAGCGCCGCGGCGATGATGGGTCGTTTGGACATGCGTGATGCTCCTCGATTGGCCCGCCCGCGACGCGAAGCTGGCGCGGCGGCGCGAACCTTCAACCCCGGCGGAGCGCCGCAGGTCCTGGCTAGGACCGCGTCAGAACAGGAAATCGGAGGCGTCGACGGCGATCCGGCCAGTCAGCACGATGCTGCCGCCGGTGAAGCTGATGAGGGTGTCCGCGCCGACGAAGCTGATGCCGAGGTCCGTGAAGCCGCCGACCGCATCGATCGCAGAGAGGTCGATCCAGTCCTCGTGCCGCGTGAAGTCCGTGATCCGGTCCTGGCCCTCATTGGCGCGGATGACGAAACGGTCATGCGCTCCGACGCCGCCGGTCAGCACGTCATTGCCTGCTCCGCCCTCGAGCGTGTCGACGCCGAGACCGCCTATGAGCGTGTCGTCACCGCTCTCGCCCTTGAGCACGTCGTTGCCGTCACGGCCCAGCAGCCGGTCATAGCCCCCGCCGCCGAACAGCACGTTGTCCTGTCCGTCGCCGAGCAGGATGTCGGCATAGGCGCTCCCGAAAACCCCTTCGATCGAGCCGCGGACGATGCTGTCGCCCGCGGCGCCGCCTTTCGCCGCCAGCGCGCCATCCAGCATCAGGTCGATCTCGACGCCGGACGCGGCGTCGCCATAGCTGACGAAATCGACATCGTCGGGGCTTTCCCCGCCGTCGATCGTGTCGGCTCCGGCGCCGCCGCTCAGCGTGTCCGAGCCCCTCCCGCCGTTCAGCTGATCGTTTCCCTGGCCACCTGTGAGCTGGTCGTTGCCCTGCCCGCCATCCAGCACATCGTCGCCGAGGTCGCCGAACAGCATGTCGTGGCCGCCGACGCCGCTGATCGTGTCGTTGCCGGCCTCTCCGCGAAGGTCGTTGTCGACGCTGCTGCCGGTGATCCTGTCGGCGCCCGCGCTGCCATAGATGCCTTCGATGCTTTTCAGGGCTTCGGTGTCGTTGCCGCCGCCGGGGTTGAAGACGGTGGCCGTCGCGACCCTGAGGTCCACCTCGACCCGCGCGCCCGCGCCGATATCGTTGAAGAGCACGATGTCGTAGCCCGCGCCGCCGTCGAAGCTGTCCTGTCCCGCGCCGCCCGCAAGCACGTCGTCGCCGCCTCGCCCGGACAGGGTGTCAGCGCCATCATTGCCCATCAGGCTGTTGCGGAGTTCGCTGCCGTTCAGGCTGTCGGCGAAGCGCGAGCCGATCAGCCCCTCGATGAAGGGAAAGCGGTCGCCCGCGGCCTGACCTGCGTTCAGGGT
>JAIXZF010000264.1 GCA_027489835.1 Hyphomicrobiales bacterium | reverse complement strand
GTGCTGAGCACATAGTCGGGGTTCGCGCCGGAAACGCCGCGCCCCTGCCGCACGAAGCGCAGCAGCTCCTCGCGATCGAGCCGCCCGGCATACTGCGCATGGCCGCGGTCGACCGTGTAGGTCAGGCAAAGCCGCCTGCGCCCGTCGGAGAGATGGACGGGCAGGACCTTCTCGACATAGACCGCCGTGACCTGCTCGCGTTCGCGCAGATAGGCGATCGTCCGCGCCGCATGGGCGTGCGCCACGCGGTAGGCGAAGCCCTTGCAGGCCCCGCCGCGGTCGAGGCCCATCACCAGCCCCGGCGCCTCGGGCGTGCCGCGATGCACGTGCGAATAGACGCAGAGCGAGCGGTGGAAGCCGCGCAGCAGCGCCACCTGCCGCTCCTCGTAGGGGAAACCTGGCCGCCACATCAGCGAGCCGTAGCCGAAAACCCAGAGATCCTCGGCCGAGCCATGCCCCGTCATCGTGCGCCCGTCCTTGCCGAACCGTGATCCGGGCCGCGGCCCTTTGGGCTCGCTACCGCCATGATGCGGCGCTATCAAGAGCCCGAACGCGATGCAAGCAGGCGATCCCGCGCGATGACCGCACCGACCTCCCCGTCCTCGACCGAGCCGCGGGCTCCCCGCCGCACCCGCTGGGGGCTCTATCTGCCGCTGGTTGCGCTCGCCGCCATTGTGGCTGGCTGGAGCGCCTTCTGGTATGTCGCGCGCAATCTCGTGGAGAACGGCATATCCCGCGCCATCGCGGATGCCGCCCAGCGCGGCGATGCCTGGACCTGCCGCGACCGCACCATCGGCGGCTTTCCCTTCCGCTTCGAAATCCGGTGCTCGGACCTGACGCTGGCCCGCAGCGCCACCGGCGGCGTGGTCAGGCTGTCCACCGGACCCGTGCTGGTCGTCGGCCAGCCGCACACCCCCGCGCACCTCATCATGCAGGCGGACGGCCCGCTCAGGGCCGATCTCGCCGACGGTCGCCGGATCGAGGTGCGCTGGGACCTTGCCGAGGCGAGCCGCAGCGCGCGCAACGGCGAGCTCGAACGCTTCTCCCTCGATGTCAGGAAGCCCGTGGTCAGCATCACCGCGGCAGGCGCGTCGCCGGCTGCGGGCGGCTCTGTCTCGACGATCAGCGCCGCGGCGCTCGAGGCCCATCTCAGGCGGAACCCCGCCCTGCCCGCCGCCGACGGCGCCCGCGACCTCTTCCTGCGCATCGGCCAGATGGCGTCGGGCGATCTCGATGGCCTGCTGGGCGACGCCAACCCGGCCGATGTCGAGCTTCAGGCCATGCTCAACCGCTCGGAGCTGCTCGCCAACGGCTTGACGCCGGCCACGCTCGAAGCCTGGCGCGTCGCGGGCGGCAGGCTGGAGATGACGCGCTTCGCCCTGCGCAAGGGCATCAAGCGCATCGAGGCGAAGGGCGAGTTCGCGCTCGATGAGGAGCGGCGCGTCGCGGGCCGGATCGAGCCCTCGGTCGCCAACATCGACCAGTTCGCGGGGATCAGGCTGCGCGGCCAGGCGATGGACCTCGCCAGCGCGCTCTCGGGCCGGCCCCGGCCGGAAGGCGCCGACGGCCTCAAGCCGCTGCCCGCGATCGACCTGCGCGGTGGGAGGGTCGGTTTCGGTCCCGTCAGGCTGCCGCTGCCGCCGCTGGCCCCGCTCTACTGACGGTCAGGGACGGCCGCGCCGCAGCAGGAACACCGCCTGCTGGCCGAACAGGTTCCAGAACCACCACGGCGCCTTGACGCCGATGCCGCCGCCCGCCGCGTTGAGCGCGACGGCCCGTTCGGTAACGGCGCCGATCTCGTCGCACAGTCTGACGAAGTCGCGGATCGTGCAGAAATGGATGTTGGGCGTGTCGTACCAGCTGTCCGGCAGGTTTCCCGTGACGGGCATGTGGCCGCGGAAGGCGATCTGCGCCCTGATGCTCCAATGACCGAAATTCGGGAACGAGACGATGGCGCGTCGGCCGATCCGCAGCATGTTCTCCAGCACCACGCGCGGGGCGCGGGTGGCCTGGATGGTCTGGGACAGGATCACGTAGTCGAAGGCGTCGTCGGGATAGTCGCCGAGGTCCGTGTCGGCGTCGCCCTGCACCACGGAGAGCCCGCGCGCCACGCAACCGGCGACCCCGACCCGGGATAGTTCGATCCCGCGCGCGTCGACATTGCGCCGGTTGGCAAGCAGCTCGAGCAGTTCGCCATCGCCGCAGCCCACGTCGAGCACACGGCTGCCCGGCTCGACCATGTCGGCGATCAGGCTCAGATCGATGCGGACATCGCTCATGCAAGGCCCCTGACACGGGCGGCGGCGCCGATGAAGCCGCGCAGCGTCGCGAACAGCTCGGGCTCGTCCAGCAGGAAGGCGTCATGCCCCTTGTCGCTTTCCAGCTCCACGAAGGAGACCGAGGCGCCGGACGCGTTCAGCGCATGCACGATGGCGCGCGAATCGGAGGTCGGGAACAGCCAGTCCGAGGTGAAGGATGCGACGCAGAACCGGGTCTTGGAACCCGCGAAGGCCCGCGCCAGCACCCCGCCATGGTCGGCGGCAAGGTCGAAGTAATCCATGGCGCGCGTCAGGTAGAGATAGGAGTTGGCGTCGAAGCGCTCGACGAAGCTCAGGCCCTGATGGCGCAGATAGCTTTCCACCTGGAAGTCGGCGTCGAAGGAGAAGGTCCGGCTGTCGCGGTCCTGCAGGTTGCGGCCGAACTTCCGGTGGAGCGCCGCTTCCGACAGATAGGTGATGTGCGCGCCCATGCGCGCCACGGACAAGCCCTTCGAGGGCCGCGTGTCGGCGTCGAGATAGCGGCCCTCGCGCCAGTCCGGATCGGCCATCACGGCCTGCCGCCCGACCTCGTGGAAGGCGATGTTCTGGGCCGAGTGCCGGGCTCCCGTGGCGAGCGGCATCGCGGCGAAGACGCGCTCGGGATAGGACGAGGCCCATTGCAGCACCTGCATGCCGCCCATCGAGCCGCCGATGACGGCGAACAGGCTCTCGATGCCGAGATGGTCGATGAGCATCGCCTGCGCGCGCACCATATCGCGGATGGTGACGAGCGGAAAATCGAGCCCCCAGGGCCGGCCCGTGGCTGGATTGTTCGAGGCGGGGCCGGAGGACCCGAGGCACCCGCCCAGCACATTGCTGCAGATGACGAAGAACCGGTCCGTGTCGAGCGGCTTGCCGGGGCCGATCAGCACCTCCCACCAGCCGGCCTTGCCGGTGACGGGGTTTGTGCTCGCCACATGCTGGTCGCCGGTCAGCGCATGGCAGACCAGCACGGCATTGGACCGCGCGGCGTTCAGCGTGCCGTAGGTCTGGTAGGCGATCTGCCAGCCGGCGAGCGTGACGCCGCAATCCATGACGAGGCCGCGCTCCGGCCCAAAGCGCGCCACGAGGCTCGTCGGCTCGTTCGCCTCCCTCAGCGGATCGCGCAGGGCCTGCGCCTTCGCGTTCTCCCGACCCGTCGTGTTTGTTGCTGCGGTCATGTCGTTCTTTTCAACGGACGATACCGATGGCGTTTGGCCACGCCGCTGTCAATGCCGGCCCGGCGCGCCGGCCTCTTCCCGGCGGGGCCTGCGACGCGGCGGCGCCAAAATCCGGTTTCCACTTTGCGCCGTCCTGCTCTAGAGATCGCGGCCTGAGCCCAACAGCCGGCACCTTGCATGTCCTCGCCGCCCTTGCCCCCGCAGCCCGCCATCTCCCTGGCCGATCTCAGGTCGGAGATCGACCGCATCGACACCCTGATGCACGAGCTCCTGATGGAGCGCGGGCAGGTGATCGAGCGGCTGATCGAGGTCAAGAAGACGCAGGTCTCGGGCTCGGCCTTCAGGCCCGGCCGCGAGGCCGAGATGATGCGCAGGCTGAGCCT
>JAIXZF010000180.1 GCA_027489835.1 Hyphomicrobiales bacterium | reverse complement strand
TACATCCTGCGCTGAGGATCGCCGCCATGAAGACCGTCTCCTCCATGCGCACGCCGCTGGGCCGCGTCCGCGGCCTCGGATCGGCCAAGTCCGGCACCGGCCATTTCTGGATGCAGCGCGTCACCGCCGTGTCCAACTTCATCACGACCGTCGCCTTCGTGGCCATCATGGTCTCGCTGGTGGGCAAGCCCTACGAGGCTGCGATCGCCACTCTGTCGCATCCCATCGTGGCGCTGCTCATGCTCTTCTTCGTCGTGTCGATCGTCACGCACATGCGCATCGGCATGCAGGTGATCATCGAGGATTACGTCACGGCCGAGATGGCGAAGGTGGGTGCGGTCATCGCCAACACCTTCTACGCCATCGCCGTGGGGGCCGCCTCGGTCTTCGCCATCCTGAAAATCGCTCTTGGAGGCTGACAACATGGCTGCCGCAGACCAGACCGCCGCACCCCAGGGCAAGACGCAGACCTACGACATCGTGGACCACACCTTCGACGTCGTCGTCGTCGGCGCGGGCGGCGCGGGCCTGCGCGCCACCGTCGGCTGCGCCCAGGCCGGGCTCAAGACCGCCTGCCTCAGCAAGGTGTTCCCGACGCGCTCGCACACGGTCGCCGCTCAGGGCGGCATCTCGGCCGCGCTCGGCAACATGGGCGAGGATGACTGGCGCTTCCATATGTACGACACGGTCAAGGGCTCCGACTGGCTCGGAGACCAGGACGCGATCGAGTACCTCGTGCGCAATGCGCCGGCCGCCGTCTACGAGCTCGAGCATTGGGGCGTGCCCTTCTCGCGCACCGAGGCCGGCAAGATCTACCAGCGCCCCTTCGGCGGCATGACCACGCATTACGGCAAGGGCACCGCCCAGCGCACCTGCGCCGCGGCCGACCGCACGGGCCACGCCATCCTGCACACGCTCTACGGCCAGGCGCTGCGCGCGCAGACCGAGTTCTTCATCGAGTACTTCGCCATCGACCTGATGATGAGCGAGGATGGGCGCTGCCTCGGCGTCGTCGCGCTCAAGATGGATGACGGCACGATCCACCGCTTCCGCGCCCAGCAGACCATCCTGGCCACGGGCGGCTATGGCCGCGCCTACTTCTCCGCCACCTCGGCGCATACCTGCACGGGCGACGGCAACGCCATGGCGCTGCGCGCCGGCCTGCCGCTGCAGGACATGGAGTTCGTGCAGTTCCACCCCACCGGTATCTACGGCTCGGGCTGCCTGATCACCGAAGGCTCGCGCGGCGAAGGCGGCTACCTCACCAACTCCGAGGGCGAGCGCTTCATGGAGCGCTACGCGCCGTCGGCCAAGGACCTCGCCTCGCGCGATGTGGTCTCACGCGCCATGACGATGGAGATCCGCGACGGCCGCGGGGTTGGAAAGAACAAGGACCATATCTATCTGCACCTTGACCACCTCGACCCCAAGATCCTGCACGAACGCCTTCCGGGCATCTCGGAAAGCGCGCGCATTTTCGCGGGCGTGGACGTGACCAAGGAGCCGATCCCGGTGATCCCGACGGTCCACTACAACATGGGCGGCATCCCGACGAACTATCACGGCGAGGTGCTGACCAAGAAGAACGGCGATCCGGACACCATCGTGCCGGGGCTGATGGCGCTGGGCGAGGCGGCGTGCGTCTCGGTCCACGGCGCCAACCGGCTCGGCTCGAACTCGCTGATCGACCTCGTGGTGTTTGGCCGCGCGGCCGGCCTGCGCTGCGCCGAGCTGGTGACGCCCGGCGAGAAGCAGCCCGAGCTGACGCCCAAGCACTCCGAGCTCGCCCTCTCGCGGCTGGCCCGCTACCAGTTCGCCTCCGGCTCGACGCCCACCGCCGAGCTGCGCGCCCGCATGCAGGGCACGATGCAGAGCAACTGCGCCGTGTTCCGCACCGGCGAGGTGCTCGACGAAGGCCACAGGCAGATCCACGAGGTCTGGTCGGGGCTGACGGACATCAGGGTCAAGGACCGCTCGCTGATCTGGAATTCGGACCTGATCGAGACGCTCGAATTCGACAACCTCATCACCCAGGCGGTGGTGACGATGGATTCGGCGCAGAACCGGACCGAGAGCCGCGGCGCCCATGCGCGCGAGGATTACTCCGACCGCGACGACAAGAACTGGATGAAGCACACGCTCGCCTGGATCGACGACACCAGGCGCACGGTCAGCATCGATTACAGGCCGGTGCACACCTACACGATGTCGAACGAGATCGAATACATCGCGCCCAAGGCGCGGGTTTACTGAACCGATTGCCAAGGCTGGGCCCGGGATCGCCCGGGCGCGGCCGCCGCGCTTCGCAAAGGGCGCCGGGCAACAAGACCGAAGGACCGCAAAGCCGATGGCCCAGTTCCAGCTTCCCAAGAATTCCCGCCTGACGGAGGGCCAGCGCTGGCCCGCGCCGGCCGGAGCGACCAACGTTACGGAGTTCCGCGTCTACCGCTGGGACCCTGAGAACGGCGACAACCCGCGCATGGACACCTACACTGTGGACCGCGACGATTGCGGGCCAATGGTGCTCGATGCCCTGCTCTGGATCAAGAACAAGGTCGACCCGACGCTGGCGCTGCGCCGCTCCTGCCGCGAGGGCATCTGCGGCTCCTGCGCCATGAACATGGACGGCAAGAACGGGCTGGCCTGCACCACGGGCATCGACGAATGCGGGCCCAATCCGGGGCAGAAGGCGGCCAAGGTCGCGATCTACCCGCTGCCGCACATGCCGGTCATCAAGGATCTGGTGCCGGACCTGACGCGCTTTTACGCCCAGCACGCCTCCATCGAGCCCTGGCTGAAGACCTCGACCCCTGCTCCCGAGAAGGAATGGCGGCAGTCGAAGGAGGACCGCGAAAAGCTCGACGGGCTCTACGAGTGCATCCTGTGCGCCTGCTGCTCGACCTCGTGCCCGAGCTACTGGTGGAATGGCGACCGGTATCTCGGCCCCGCCGTGCTGCTGCAGGCCTATCGCTGGCTGATCGACAGCCGGGACGAATCGACCGGGGACCGCCTCGACGACCTCGAGGACCCGTTCAGGCTCTATCGCTGCCACACGATCATGAACTGCGCGAATGTATGCCCGAAGGGCCTCAACCCGGCCAAGGCCATCGCCGAAATCAAGAAGATGATGGTGGCGCGGCAGGTCTAGCGCGCCACGGCGCCGGCCGTTGGCCGGGGCACCGGCGTCCTCGTTCCAATCCGGTCATGGACGGTTCAGCCGCGTTCTGGCAGCGTGACGTCAGGCTGCGTGCCGCAACCCTGCCGCAATGGCATGGCCGGTGCGAGGCATGGATGAACTCGGACTGAGCGGGGGCTGCACGATGGCCATGACGACAATCGACGCCGGCAGGCCGCGCCGCATAGCGCAGGCCTCGGCGCTGGCGCTGCTGCTCTCCGCCTGCGCCAACGCCGAGCGGTTCACAGGCCAGTCCATCGGCTCGCGGCCGCTGGGGCCGGCCGTCGCCGCGGTGGAGCCACAGCTGCCATCCTCCCCGCCCGTCGCCACCGCGCCGGTCGAAAGCCAGGAGCTGCCGCCGCCGCCCGGCGCGCCCCAGACCATCATCGGAGCGGCCCCGGGTAGCGCGCCGCCTTCCGGCGATCCGTTCGGCCAGCCGCAGATCGCCGCGCCCTCCGCGCCGACCTCGCCGCCGCCCGCGCCGCGCATCATCGAAACGCCCACCCTGTCCGGCGGCTCGCGTGAGATCGCGACGCTCGGCGGGGCGAGCACGGGCAGGGGCCCGGTCTCCTCGCGGGACGGCGTCATCGGCGGCTGGACGGCGCGCGAGGCCACGGGCGGCTCGTGCCGCGTGCAGCTCTCGAGCTCGCCCGCGCTCGACCTCTACCGCGCCAGCTCATCGGGTTGCGCCAACCGCGACCTGCAGAAGATCACCGCCTGGGATTACCGCGATGGCGAGGTCTATCTCTACCAGTCGGGCGGCACCGTCGCGGCGCGGCTCAAGGTCAATGACGGCTCCTCGCTGGCGGGCGTGATCTCGCGGTCGGGCGCCAACCTCGCCATGAACCGCTGAG
>JAIXZF010000386.1 GCA_027489835.1 Hyphomicrobiales bacterium | reverse complement strand
GCTCGCCGCGCCATCGGGCTCGGAGGGGGCGGAACAACGATGAATGTCGAGACCGTGGGCCGCCAGGAAGCGCCCGCAGGCAAGCCGAAGCTCGGACTGGCGCTCGGTGGAGGCGCCGCCCGCGGCTGGGCGCATATCGGCGTGCTCAAGACGCTCAAGACGGCGGGCATCGAGCCTGACGTCATTGCCGGCACCTCGATCGGCGCGCTGGTGGGCGGCGTCTATGCGGCGGGTCGCCTGCCTGATCTCGAGGAGTGGGCCCGCTCGCTGACCAAGCGGCGCATGGTCGGCCTGATGGATTTCCACATCGGCGGATCGGGGCTCATTTCGGGCGCCCGGCTCAAGCGCCTTCTGGGCACCGAGCTTGCGAACATCGCGATCGAGGATCTCACCCTGCGCTACGCCGCGATCGCGACGGAGCTCGGCACCGGGCACGAGATCTGGCTGACGCACGGCCTTCTGGTCGACGCCATGCGCGCCTCCTATGCGCTCCCGGGCGTTTTCGACCCGGTGAAGCTTGGCGGCCGCTGGCTCATGGACGGCGCGATGGTCAACCCGATCCCTGTCTCGGCGACCCGGGCGCTCGGGGCCGACGTCGTCATCTGCGTCAACCTCAACGGCGATGCCGGCGGGCGCGGCACCACGATCCAGTCCCACCGCGCCGACCGCGAGGAGAACCACCTGACGCCCGAGCTCGAGGTCAGGCCCTCGACCACCTGGCTCTCGTCGATCACCGGGGCGGCGCAGCGCATGCGTTCGCTGGTCGGCCGCACGCCGGAGGACAACCCCGCCCCCGGCCTCGTCGGCGTGATGATCGACGCATTCAACATCACGCAGGACCGCATCTCGCGCTCGCGCCTCGCGGGGGACCCGCCGGACGCCATGATCGCGCCGCGGCTGGGCAAGATCGGCCTGTTCGACTTCCACCGCGCGGCCGAGACCATCGAGCAGGGCGAGGCGGCGGCCGAACGCGCCGTCGACGACATCCTCGCTGCGATGGCCGCCTGCCCCCGCCTGCGCTGAGGCGAGGGACCGCCGGCCTCAGGCCATGGCGATGTAGTCGCGCATCGCCCGCGTCTCCGCCTCGATCTTCTCGATGTGGCGCTTCACCACGTCGCCGATCGAGATGATGCCGGAGAGCCGATCGTTCTGCACCACCGGCAGATGGCGGAACTTGCCGGCCGTCATCATTTCCATCGCGGTCTCGATGCTGGTGGATTCCGAGCAGGTCATCACCTTCGCCGTCATCCGGCGCGACACCGGCTCGCCCAGCGCCGCCGCGCCGGCCTCCGAAACGGCGCGCACGATGTCGCGCTCGGACAGGATGCCGAGCACCGCGCCGTCCGCGCCCGTCACGACCGCCGCGCCGATGCGGCGCTCGGCTAGCACCGCCGCGGCTTCCGCCAGCGTCCGGTGCGGCTGGATCGTCTGAACCTCGCGGCCCTTCTCGGAAAGAATGCGTCCTACGCTCATGGCCTGTCCTCCTTGCTGCCCGCATGAATGGATCGGCCGCACGTTGGCGGCCAGGCGCGGCAGTTTGCGCCATTCACGCAGTCTGCGACGAAAGTCGCAGCCGGGCAAGACGCGCTGCGGATGAGGGCTCAGCTGCGGCGCGCGGCCCGGTCGAGCCAGGGAAACAGCAGCAGGCCCGCCATAAAGCCGCCAATATGAGCCTGCCACGCGATCACCGGCTCGTCGTCGCCAAAGGCGAGCACGCCGGCGCCGAACAGCCAGTTGGTGCCGAACCACAGCAGGATGAACATGAGGGACTGCCGGTTGCGCGCGATGCCGGCCAGCGACAGCGCCGGCAGCGCCCTGACCGCAGCGTCGTCCGCCATCCTGTCGATGCTCAGCCCCCGCGTGAACACGAAGCGCGCCGCAGCGCCCGTGGCGGCCGAGACCCCGGCCGATGCGCCAACCAGCGGCGCCACGTCCGCGCCATGCGTCAGGATGTGCGCGAAGGCCCCAGCCACCGTGCCGAGGCCCAGGATCGACACGAAGCGCACGCCGCCGAGCCGGCGCGCGAGGGGGCTGCCGAACACGATCAGCCACAGGCAGTTCATCGCCAGATGCGCCAGGCCGGCGTGGAGCAGCCCGTAGCCGAGCAGAGAGAGCCAGCGCGGTCCCGCCCCGTCGACGAAGTATCGCGCGACCGCCAGCCGGTCCGCCGCCTGCCCCGGCGTGAGCCCGGCCGACAGCTCCTGCACGATGCGCTGCTGGTCGAGCCATCCGAACTCGAGCGAGAACCGGGCGGGCACGACGGCCAGCGCCGACAGCAGCCTGAAGTCGGTTTCCGGCGATAGCGCCAGCCGGCCGAGATGCACCAGCACGAGGACCCCGACGACGGCCAGCGCCGCCTTCGGAATGTTGAAGATGGGCTCGGACGGAGGCCGCGGCCGGCTCCAGCCATCCGGGGACGGCCCGGCCCGGTCATCGATGTTCATGCCCGGAAGATCGCCGAAGCGTGGGGCGGCGGCAAGGCTGGCGCGCCGCAAGGCCGGCGCTGCGGCAAAAAAGAAGGGAGGCCCGCGTCGCCGCAGCCTCCCCTTCGGCCGATCCGGTCGCGGGCCGCGCTCTGGGCGAGGTCCGGTCACGTCCGCTTCAAGTGCAGCAGCCTTCGCGGGGAGTGTTCCGAACCCGCCCGGCTGCGAACCGTGTGACGCCGTGGTCCCACGCCGGGCCGGGACTGGCAACGTCAACCCTTTGTTAACCTTAACAAACGGTTACCGACACCGCGCAGCGCGAAACGGCATAAGCATCGCAGTGTCCGCCGACCTATCCCGGAGAGCTGTCCCGCCTGTGCCATGCCGGCACGCTGGCGGGCCGGCCGCCGGGGCCACGGGCGCTGAGCCATGTCTGGACGCATGATGAAGACCACGAGCACGACCCTGATCTTTCAGTATTGGGACACCCTGCGCGGCTCGCGCGCGGCGCCGGAGCGCGGCGAGATCGAGCCCGGCGCGGTGCGTCAGGCGCTGCTCGATACCTTCATCCTGGAGAACGCCGCCGACGGGCTGGCCTTCCGCCTCGCCGGAACGCGCCTGTGCGCGCTCTTCGGCGGTGAGCTGAAGGAGCGCGCCTTCGCCTCGCTCTGGCCGGATCCGGCGACGCGCGTCGAGCTCGGCCGTATGGTCGAGGCGGTGATGGACGAGAGCGCCGGCGCGGTGACCGGGTTGACCATGTACACCGAACGGGGCGAATCCGCCGATTTCGAGCTGGTCGTGCTGCCGTTGCGCCATGGCGGCAAGACCCATGCGCGGGTGCTCGGCGCCCTCGCCCCGGTGGCCCCGCCCGCATGGCTCGGCCTCAGGCTGCCGGTCTCGGTGGAGGTCCGGTCGATGCGAATCATCTGGCCCTCCGGACTGCCGCGCCCGACCACGCCGACGGCCGACCGCAAGGCCCGCTTCACCGTGCTTCAGGGCGGACGCCGCTGACGCATGCCGCGGCGGCTCGCCGCCCTGCATCACGCGCAAGGCCGCGAAGCGTCGAAAAGGTTGAAATCCGGGCCGCGGGCGGTCGCAGCGTAAGCTCCGATTAACCGGATTTCCCGTAGCGTGATTCGAGACATTCGATGCACGCTGGCATGATCGCAACCGCACCCACCCTCGCCTCACGGCCGATCGAGCGC
>JAIXZF010000194.1 GCA_027489835.1 Hyphomicrobiales bacterium | reverse complement strand
GTGATGCGCCAGAGCACCTGCATGCGGGTCATGCCATAGGCGTGGCCGGCCTCGATCTGCCCGCGCGGGATGGCGAGGATCGCGCCCCGGAAGGTTTCGGTGAGGTAGGCCCCGAAGATGAAGCCGAGCACCATCACGCCCGCCATGAACGGGTTGACGTCGATGTAGCCCCAGCCTTGCCGGTCGGCGAGATTGTTGATCGCGATCTGGCCGCCATAGAACAGCAGCAGCATCAGCACGAGTTCCGGCACGCCCCTGACGAGCGTGGTGTAGATGTCAGCGGCCCAGTTCGCGGCGCGACTTTCCGACAGCTTCGCGCCCGCGCCCAGCAGTCCGAACACGCAGGCGACGAAGAGCGAGGTCGCCGCCACGCTGAGCGTCGACCTCAGCCCGTCGAGAATGGCGGGGAGATAGCCGTGAAGGAACATGGGGGTGCCTCCGAGTGTCATGACCGGCCTTGCGCCGGTCATCTCGGCGTCAGCGGAAACCGATGCGACAGGCAGCCGAGATCACCGGCACGAGGCCGGTGATGACACTGCGGGCTGCCAAGCTCAGCTGCCGGAAATGTCGAAGTCGAAGTACTTCGCGGCCATGGCCTTGTAGGTGCCGTTGGCCCTGATGGTCTTCAGCGCCGCGTTGATATTGGCCTTGAGCTCGCCATCGGCCTTGCGGACCGCGATGCCGACGCCGCCCCCCGTGCCGATGCGGAAGGTCTCGCCGATCTGGGCATAGCCCTTGCCCTCGGGCTTCTTCAGGAAGCCCTCGGAGGACACGACCGACGAGCCGACGGCGATGTCGCCGCGGCCAGCCGCGAGCTCCATGTAGACCTCGGTCTCCTTGGCGACGAGCAGGATCTCGCTGTCCTTGTAGTTGTCCTGCACGAACTTGGCGCGCGGCGAGTTGCGCAGCACGATGATCTTCTTGCCCTTCAGCGTTTCCGGCTTCACGTCCGGGAAGGAGCCGACCTTGCCGACCCAGCGGGAGGGAACGTCATAGTACGGATCGGAGAAGTCGACGGCCTTCAGCCGCTCCTCGGTGATGGTCATCGAGGCCACGATCATGTCGAACTTGCGTGCGTTGAGGGCGGGGAGCATGCCGTCCCATTCCTGCTGCACGAGGGTGCAGGTGGCCTTAATCTCGGCGCAGACAGCGTTGGCCACGTCGATGTCGAAGCCGGAGAGCTTGCCGTCGGGCGCGATCATCGAGAAGGGCGGATAGTTGCCCTCGACGCCGATGCGCAGCGCCTGCTGGGCGAGGGCGGAGGTGGTGGTGGCGGCAGCGAAGGCTGCGGCGATGAGGATCTTGCGGATCACGGCTTTCTCCCGGTCGTGAAATGGTCTATCACCCGACTATGAGCAGAAATTTTCAGAAACACAAGTCATGAAAATTATCGATCCCAATCCGGTTCAGGCGCCGCTTCAGGGCCGTTCGCCCGGCCTGGCCTTTTCCGCCACCGCTCTTGGACGCCAGCTTGCCGAACGGCAGCGCACGGGCTCGCAATCGAACCGGCAGATCGCGGATTACCTCCTGCGCAATCCCGTCCGGGCCTCGGCCGCCAGCATCGAGGAGCTGTCCCTCGCGACGGGCGTCTCCACCGCGACGCTGAGCCGCTTCGCCCGGATGCTGGGCTTCGCCGGCTTCGCGGAGTTCCGGAGCGGGCTTGCCGCGACGCTGCAATCGGTGCTGCACCCGGTCGAGAAGCTGAAGGACAGCTTCTCGCGTTCGGCCCCCGGCGGGGCGCTGGCCGCCGAGGGGCTCGAAGCCACCATGTCGAACATCCGCGCCACGGCGGAGGCGATGGCGCCCGGGTTGCTGGCCACGGCCGTCGAGCGCCTAGGCGCGGCGCGCCATGTCTATGTGATGGGCTTCGGGCTCAGCGCGCATCTGGCGGGATACCTCACGCTCGGGCTCCAGCCCTTCCTGCCCGCGGTGGTCAACATCGTGGAGTATGGCGGCAGCGAGGTGGCGGCCGGCAAGCTCATGGCGGTCGGCAAGGAGGACTGCCTGATCGCGCTTTCGATGCCGCGCTACGCCCGCGACGTGGTGCAGCTCGCCGCCTATGCCCGCGATCGTGGAGCGTGGGTGCTGGCCATCACTGACTCACCAGCCTCGCCCCTGGCGTCGCTTGCGGACCTGCTGCTGCTAGCGCAGGCCAACCATCCCGTGCTGTCGAGCTCCAGCACGGCTGCGCTGATGGTGGTGGAAGCGCTGGTCGCGGCCGTGATGTCGTCGAGCCCCGACAATCTCAGCCATGCCGAGGCGCTGACCGAGGCGATCTCGGGCTATCTGGTCTCCGGCTCCGGGCGCTGAGCCCGGATTGTCAGGCCGCGCCGAGCTGCACGCGGCGCGCGGCGTGGTGCAGCCGCGGGAGGAAGCGCTCGACCATGTCGCGCTCCGAGATGCGCGCCGCCTGCGCGCTGAGGTTGATGGCGAGGCGCGCCGTCTTCGGGCGGCCCTCGATGGCGACGGCGATGGAGCGCAGGCCGATCTCCAGTTCCTCGCTGACGAGGGCGTAGCCGCGCTGCCGAACCAGATTGAGCCGCTCCTTGAGGGCCTGCCGGGTGGTCAAAGTCCGCGGCGTCAGCGGCGCGAGCTCGGCGCGCTGGAAGTAGGCCTCCAGCTCATTGTGCGAGAGCTGGGCCAGCAAGGCCTGGCCCATCGAGGCGGCATGGGCCGGCAGGCGCGAGCCGACCGCGAGACCGACCGTCATGATGCGGTGGCGGGCCGGGGAGCGCGCCACATAGACGATGTCGTCGCCATCGAGCGTCGCGGCCGAGGCGGATTCGCCGATTTCCGCCGTGAGGTCGTGCAGGATGTCGCGCACGGTCTCGAGTTCCGACATGCCGGAAAGATAGGCGTGGCCGAGTTCGAGCACGCCCGCGGTCAGCTCGAAGTTCTTGCCGTCGGTGCGGGCGAGACCCTCCTCGCACAGCGTGTAGAGAAAGCGGCGGGCGGCGGCGCGCGTGAGCTTCGCGCGCTGCGACACGGCGGTGATGGTCAGGCTGCGCTCGCCGGCGAAGCAGCGGATGACGCTGAGCCCGCGGCTGAAGGATTCGACGGTTTCCAGCTTCAGCGCCACGATGATCCCCGCAGATTGTCCGCCGCGATCGAGGCATATGTGTTCGAGTGCCGAACATCAAGCCGCTGAGCGCGCAACGGCTTGAAGCGCAGGCGCAACGGCGCGACAGTGCAGGACCCAATGGCGGAGAGGCAGCGGAGAGATGGCGAAGTTCCTGTCCCTCGGCGAGGCGGTCGAACAGCATCTGCGCGATGGCGCGAGCGTCGCCATGGAAGGCTTCACCCACCTCATTCCCTACGCGGCGGGCCACGAGGTCATCCGGCAGGGGCGGCGCGACCTGACCGTGATCCGCATGACGCCGGACATCCTCTACGACCAGATGATTGGCATGGGGATGGTCGCGAAGATGGTCTTCTCCTGGGGCGGCAACCCCGGCGTCGGCTCGCTCCACCGGATGCGCGACGCGGTCGAGAACAACTGGCCGCAGCCCCTGGCGCTCGAGGAGCACAG
>JAIXZF010000020.1 GCA_027489835.1 Hyphomicrobiales bacterium | reverse complement strand
GACACCTTGGCCACGCTGGAGAGCTGGATCACGTCGCCGCGCCCGTTGCGGACATAGATCGACTGGAGCGCGTCGGGGCTCGCCCTGTCCCCGCCCTCGACCTGCACGACGACGTCGTACTGCTCGCCATTGAGGGTGAAGCGGGTGACCTGCCGGCCACCGATCAGCGATTCGAGAGTCCGGCCGATCACGTCGACGGAGAGGCCGAGATCCGCCACGCGCTGGCGGTCGATGTCGAAGCGGATCTGCGGCTTGTTGAGCACGAGGTCGCTGTCGAGATTGACCAGCGCGGGCGATTGCCGGGCAGCCTCCAGAAAGCGGTCCACATGCTCCTTCAGCTTGTCGTAGGGCTCGGAGGTGCGGATCACGAACTCGACGCCCGAGCCGATGCGGCCCGAGCCGCCCAGCGAAGGCGGGTTGACCGCGAAGATGCGCACGCCGGGGATCTTGACGAACTCGCGGTTGAGGCCCGCCACGATCTCCTGCTGCTTTCGTGTCCGCTCTTCCCAGGGCTTAAGCCGCCCGATCACGATGGCGCGCGTCACCTCCGGAAAGCCGATGATGCTGAAATAGGACTGCACGTCCGGATCGGCCTTGAGCGTCGGCTCGGTGCGACGGGCATAGCTCGCCGTATAAGCGAGCGTGGCGCCTTCGGGCGCGATCCCCTGCGCGAAGACAAGTCCCTGATCCTCGGTAGGAGCCAGCTCCGAGCGAAGCTGCGTGAACAGCAGCCCGCACGCGGCCGCAGCGATGACGCCGATGCCGACGACGAGCCAGCGCGTGTCTAGCGCGGCTCTGAGCGCGCGCTCGTAGCCCCGGGTCATCGCCTCGAACATGCGCTCCAGCGCGTTGTAGATGCGCCCGTGCTTCTCCTCGCGCTTGAGCAGCTTGGCGCACATCATCGGCGTCAGCGTCAGCGCGACGAAGCCCGAGACGAGCACGGCAGCCGCCAGCGTCAGCGCGAACTCGATGAAGAGCTTGCCCGTGCGGCCCGTAGCGAAGGCCATCGGCGCATACACCGCCACCAGCGTCAGCGTCATGGCGATGACGGCGAAGGCGATCTCGCGGATGCCCCTGACGGCCGCCGCGAACGGCTCCATGCCATCCTCGATGTGCCGGTAGATGTTCTCCAGCACGACGATGGCGTCGTCCACCACGAGGCCGATGGCGAGCACCAGCGACAGCAGCGTCAGCGTGTTCACGGTGAAGCCGAAGCCCAGCATGAAGACGAAGGCGCCGACCAACGAGACGGGAATGGTGACGATCGGGATCAGCGTCGCGCGCCAGGAGCGCAGGAACAGCAGGATGATCAGCACCACCAGCGCAACGGCCTCGAGAATGGTGCTGTAGACTGCCTCGATGGAACGGTCGATGAAGATCGAGCTGTCATAGGAGACCTGCAGCCGCATCGTGGGCGGCAGGTCGGCCGTGATCTCGGGCAGCAGGCGGTTGAGTCCTGCCGACACGTCGAGCGGATTGGCCGTGGCCTGCTTGACCACCCCGAGCGTCACCGAGGGAATGCCGTTGAACCAGGCCGCCGAGCGCTCGCTGCGTGGCCCGATCTCGACCCGCGCCACGTCTCCGAGCCTGACGGGAAAGCCCGAGACCTCCTTCAGCGTGATCTGGCGGAACTGCTGCGGCGTGCTCAGCCCGGTCTGGGACAGCACGGTGAACTCGCGCGAGGCGCTTTCGATCAGGCCGGCCGGGATCTCGACGTTCTGCGAGCGCAGCGCCGCCTCGACATCCTGGACGGTCAGCCCGTAGCCGGCCAGCCGCGTGCGGTCGATCCAGATGCGCATCGCGAACAGCCGCTCGCCCTGGATGCGGATTTCCGACACGCCGGTGACGGTCTGGAGCCGGTCGACCAGGTTGCGCCGGGCGAAGTCGGTGAGTTCCAGCGCGCTCTGGCCCTCGCCCACCAGCGACATGTAGACGACGGGCTGGGCATCCGCCTCGACCTTCGAGATGATCGGCTCGTCGATCTCGTCCGGCAGTCTGCCGCGCACCCGGCTCACCCGGTCGCGCACGTCGGAAGCCGCGACGTCCGGGTTGATGTTCGGACGGAAGCGCACCGAAATGTTCGAGGTCTGCTGGCGGCTCTGCGAGGTGATGATCTCGATGCCCTCGATGCCGGCGATCGAATCCTCCAGCACCTGGGTGACCTGGGTCTCCATGATCTCGGCGCTGGCGCCGGTGTAGGTGGTGCGCACCGAAACGACGGGCTCGTCGATGTTGGGATATTGCCGCACGGCGAGCCGCGTGTAGGACACCGCGCCGATCAGCAGCACGAGGATGCTGAGGACGATCGACAGGACCGGGCGGCGGACGAAGAGCTCGAACGGGTTCATGGCTGGGCCCGGGTCAGGGTGTTCGGCGCGGCTGCCGATGACTGGGGCGGCGCGGCGACGGCGACCGCGGCGCCGTCACGCAGCGCGGTCTGTCCGGCGGTGACCACGACATCCCCGGCCGAGACGCCTTCCGTGACCTCGACCTTGCCGCCATTCCGCCGTCCGATGCCGATGGTGGCCAGGACCGCGCGGTTGTCCCGGACGAGATACACCGCCGAGCTCTCGCCCGTGGGCGAAGCCACCAGCGCCGCCTCGGGCACCAGCACGGCATCCTCGCGCACGCCGGTGGTCAGCGTCACGCGGGCGAACAGGCCAGGCTTGAGCGCTCCCTCAGGGTTCGGCACCCGCGCGCGCAGGCGGATGGCGCGGCTGGCCGCCTCGACCACCGGGTCGATCGCATAGACCTCGCCGCGGAAGCTGCGGCCCGGCGCGGCGTCGATCCTGATCTCCAGCGGTTGTCCGACGCGGACCGATTGCAGGAACAGCTCCGGCACACCGAAATCGACCTTGATCGGGTCCACGCTGGTGAGAGAGGCGATCGCCTGCCCTGGCTGTACGATGGTGCCGACGCTGACGCTGCGCAGGCCGACCGTGCCCTTGAACGGCGCGTTGATGGACAGTTTCTGCAGCCGGGCCTCGGCGGCGGCGAGATTGGCGCGGCCGATCGAGACCTGGGCCGTCGCCTGCTCGAGCGCGACCTGCGTGCCCGCGCCGCGCTGGACCAGCGTCTGGTTGCGGTTGAGCACGTCCTCGGCCAGCGAGAGGTTGGCGCGTGCCTGCTCGAGCTCCGAACGCGCGATGGTGGCGTCGAGCTCGACCAGCACCGCGTCCGCCTCCACCGTCTCGCCCTCGCGGAAGCGCAG
>JAIXZF010000021.1 GCA_027489835.1 Hyphomicrobiales bacterium | reverse complement strand
TTCTTCCATCTCGGCCGCTTCTTCCAGAAGCCGGTGAGGATGCATGTCGTGGCCGAGGGCCGCGCCCGCGAGATCGTCTACGAGGAGCGCTATTTCGACATGCCGGCGGACAGCCCGGCCCATCAGCTGCCGGAAGGCGCGGGCTTCGCCGGCTTCCGCTTCCAGGAGAGCCGCACCGGCCATCCGGGACCGAAAGGCACGCCGCTCGACTGGCGCGGCAATGACTGGGTCGCCTTCCTCGGCGCCTCCTATTTCCGCGCCATCGGTGAGCTATACCAGTATGGTCTCTCGGCCCGCGGCCTCGCCATCGACCCCGCCGTGCCGACCGGACCCGAGGAGTTCCCCGACTTCACCCATGTCTGGCTGGAGACGCCGCAGCCCTACGCCGAATCCGTCACCGTCTGCGCCCTGCTCGACAGCCCCAGCGTCTCGGGCGCCTTCCGCTTCGTGATGCGGCGGGCCGGCGGCGTCACCATGGACATCGAGACGTCGCTGCACATCCGCAAGGACATCCAGCGTTTCGGCGTGGCGCCGCTTACCTCGATGTACTGGTATTCCGAGAACAAGAAGCCGACCTCGATCGACTGGCGGCCGGAGGTCCACGATTCGGACGGCCTCGCCATCTGGACCGGCGCGGGCGAGCGTGCCTGGCGTCCGCTCAACAACCCGCCCCGCACCATCGCCTCGTCCTTCGTGGACCAGAACCCGAAGGGCTTCGGCCTGATGCAGCGCGACCGGGTCTTCGGCAACTACATGGATGGCGTGTTCTACGAGAAGCGCCCCAGCCTCTGGGTCGAGCCGGTTGGAGACTGGGGCCGCGGCGCGGTTCAGCTCATCGAGATTCCGACCGATGACGAGATCCACGACAACATCGTCGCCATGTGGGTGCCCGCCGACCCTGTGAAGGCCGGCCAGAGCTTCGAGTATCGCTACCGCCTGTTCTGGCTGGCGGACGAGCCCTACCCCCCGCCGCTCGCCCGCGTCGTCGCGACGCGGATGGGCAATGGCGGACAGCCCGGCACGGTCAGGCCGCGCGGCGTGCGCAAGTTCATGGTCGAGTTCCTGGGCGATGCGCTGAAGAACGTGCCCTTCGGCGTGAAGCCCGAGATCGTGCTCTCCGCCTCGCGCGGCGCCTTTTCCTACGTCTTCACCGAAGCGGTGCCGAACGACGTGCCGGGCCACTGGCGCGCCCAGTTCGACATCACCGTCGAGGGCCAGGATCCGGTCGAGATGCGCGCCTATCTGCGCCTCGGCGACAGGGTGCTGAGCGAGACCTGGCTCTATCAGTATCATCCTTTCACGTGAGCAACGCTTTACGCCTTCGCGCAGGCCTTGCGGGCCTGATCCCGGGCCTGATCCTGGGGCTTGCCCAGCCGGCCTCGGCGCATTCGGAGCTGCGCCGGTCCTCGCCCACGAACGGGGCGGTGCTGGCCACGCCGCCCTCCTCCATCGAACTCGCCTTCAACGAGAAGGTGCAGCTCACCGCGCTGCGGCTGTACCGTGAAGGCGCGGCCGAGATCGCGCTGCCCCGCTCCGGCGCCATCTTCGAGCGCGATGTCGCTCAGCGCACGCTGCCGCAGCTTGCGCCCGGCGCCTACACCGCCGAATGGCGCGCCATCTCGGCCGACGGTCACGCGATCGGCGGCGTGATCCGTTTCCGCGTCGAGCCCTGAGCGGGCAGCGGATGAACGCGCCATGATCGTCGAATTCCTGCAGCCGGACGCGTCCGTGCTCGATGGCGTCACGGTCCTGCTGCGCGCGGGCTACTACGCCGCGACGCTCGGCGCCGCCGGCCTTGGCATGTTCGGCATCGGCTTCGGCCATCGCCTCGCGCCCGCGGAACTGGTGCGCCTCAAGCGCTGGGTGGTGACGGCGGCGCTGCTGGGCCTCGCCCTGTCGCTGGCCGCTCTCGCGCTCAGGGTGCTGGTGCTGACGGCAGGGGCCAGCATGATCGACGGGCCGGTCTGGACGGCGGTGCTGCGCTCGCGCATCGGCGACGCCTTCTGGCTGCGGGCCGGCGGGCTCGTGCTGCTCACGGCCTTCGCCACCTCGTGGCGCGTCGGCCCGGCCATCGCCGTAGTGGGCATCGTCGGCATCGTCGCCAGCTACGCCGCCATGGGGCATTCCATGCTGTTCCGGCCGCGGCAAGAACTGGCGGCGCTGGTGCTGGTCCATCTGACGATCGTCGCCTTCTGGATCGGCTCGCTGCCGCCACTGATGATGATCGCCCGGCGCGTGGCCCCGGGGCCTGCGGCAGCCCTGATCGGGGACTGGTCGCGGCTCGCGCTCTGGGGCGTCCTCGCGCTCATCGGCTCGGGCGCGCTGCTCATCTGGCATCTGGCGCCGCAGCTCGACCTCGTCACCGGCTCCTGGTGGGGCTACGGGCTGCTCGCCAAGATCGCGCTGGTGTCGCTGCTGCTCGGCCTCGCCGCCTGGCACAAGCTCGGCTTGACCCCCGCGCTGGCAAGGGGCGAGGCCGGCGCCGGCGAGAGGCTGGCCCGCTCGATCGGCTGGGAAATGCTGCTCGTTCTGCTCATCTTCTGGGCCGCGGCCGAGATGGTCTCGGTCCACCCGATCGACATCGGACACCGCATCCAGAGTTGAGCCTGCCTTCGGAACTTCGCGCGCGCCATCCGGTTGGACCCGTTCCGCGGATGGAGGATGCCGGCATGGCCGAAAGCGGGTTGAACCTGGTGACGGGCGCGAGCGGCACCGTCGGCAAGGCGGTGGCGGCCGCCCTGCTGAAGCGCGGGCTTCCCCGGAGGCTGGCCCTGCGCGGGGACCGGACGCCCGAGGGCCTGGAGGGGTCCGGGCACGTGTCCTTCGACTTCAACGATGCGGCGACCTTCCAGCCGGCGCTCGCTGGCGTCAGCGGGCTGTTCCTGCTGCGCCCGCCCGCCATGGCGCGGCCGGCCGCCTTCCAGCCCTTCCTGGAAGCGGCGCGAGCGGCCGGCGTCGGGCATGTCGTCTTCCTGTCGGTGCGCGGCGCCGAGCGCAATCCGCTCCTGCCCCATCACGGCATCGAGAAGCTGGTGGCGGCGAGCGGCATCCCGTGGACCCATCTCAGGCCCAACGACTTCATGCAGAACTTCGCGACCGTCCATGCCGCCGACATCCGCAGGCGGTCCGAAATCCGCGCGCCGGGCGGCGAGGGACGCGCTTCCTGGGTCGATGTGCGGGACGTGGGCGAGGCCGCGGCCGCCATCCTCGCCGCGCCCGCGCAGCATGCCGGACGCGGCTACACGCTGACGGGGCCGGAGGCTCTGACTTTGGAGGATGCGGCCGCGATCCTGTCGGCCGTGCTCGGGCGTCGCATCGCCAACCGCAATCCCGGCCTCGCCGCCTTCCTGTGGGGCCGCTGGCGCAGGGGAGAGGCGTTGCCCCTCTCCCTTGTGATGGGCACGGTCTACACGGTGCAGCGGCTCGGATTGGCGGCCCAAATCAGTCCGGATCTGCCCCGCTTGATCGGCCGCGGGGCGACCCGCTTCGAGAGTTTCGCGCGCGACAACGCCGACATCTGGCGCTGAGCCAGGCCTCAGCCATCATCCATCGAGATGTCCATCTGGTCCACGCGGCGGCGCGGCTTGAGGTGCACCCGCATGCCTTCGCGCCGCGCCTTGGCCCAGGGGTCGTTGTGCATGTCGGGCGGAACCACCGGCACGTCGAGGCACACGCTCTGCATCGGCAGCACCTCGCGCCAGTCGGCCACCAGCTTCTTGTAGGCATGGCCGACCGCGCGCAGGTTGCGGTCGAGATCGGCGAGGCCCAGCGGGTTGACGCGGCCATTCTCCTCGCGAAGCGCGGTGTCCCAGTCGACCTGATCCGTCAGCGAATACCAGGTGAAGCCGACGATGGGCACGCCCGTGTTCCGGACCCTCAACACATTCGCCCACTGCTTGCGCAGCCAGCGCACCGCCTCCTGCCCGGTCGGTCCCTCGACGATGTTCGTCTCGGTGTGCATCACCGGCAGGCGGTAGCGGTCGTGATACTGCCGCGTGATCTCGTTGTAGCCGAAGATTTCGCCCGAGGCGCAGGTCTCGCCCGAATCCATCACGAGATGCTCGTTGGTCTCGTAATAGTCGTTGCCCATGATGCAGTGGCGCTTGAGCGAGTTGTCGAGGAAGAAATGGTATTCCTCGCGGGTCATGCCGCCATCCATCAGGAACTCGTACATGGTCGAGTTGACCCGCCGTCCGTAATTGAGGTCGAGCGACAGGAAGCGCCGCGCATTCATGATCTCGGCAGGGCCGATGGCGCGCACGCCTTCGGCATGGAAGTATTCCGAGGACTCGCTCTGGATGAAGATGGCGTCCGGCCTCACCTCGACGATGGCCCGCATCGCCAGCACATTCGCCTTCACGATGTGCTTGAGCGCGGTGACGAAGGCGGTGTCCGAGCGCAACTGCTCGTTCCACCAGCCATAGGCGGCCGAGAAGGTGGCGCAGATGAACATCTCGTTGACCGGCGTGTAGAGCTGCACCCACGGATAGCGCCGCGCAAACGCCTTGGCGTAGGCGGCGAACAGGACCGGGAAGTCCGGATTCTGGAAGTTCCCGATCCAGTCCGGCACGCCGAAATGGCAAAGGTCGACAATGGGCGTGATCTGCCGGCGGCGAAGATCCGCGAAGGTGACGTCCGAGAAGCTCCAGTCATGCCGGCCATCGCCCAGCCAGGTGCGGTGCAGGGGCGGACCATAGCGCAGATAGAAGAGCCCGAGATCCTCCACGAGGTCGAAATCCTCCCGCCAGCGGGCGTAGTGGCCGCATTTCTCCATCTGGTCGATCCGCACGCTCCCGCCCTTGATGGTGGGATGGCTGTTCTCGATCCCCGTCGCGAAGAGGAAATAGGACATCTGGTTCTCCGGGAATCGGCAGGGGCGGGATCAGAGGCGGGGTTCGGAAGGAGTTTTCCGCAGCTTGCAGGCGCGCAGCCGCTGCGCGGCGCGAAGCCGGCGCGGGCACGAGCCTGACGGGGTCTGAAGGGAGACGCGCGGACCGTCGCCGGGGCGGATCACTCGCCAGCGTTCGCTCGAGCACGTCTTTCTCCCTCGCCGCTGCGCTGCGGGCCGCAGGGCCCTTGCGTTAACGAGGCAGAAGCGCGTGCGTTCCGGCCTGAAGCGCCAAGCCGGGCATGCCGTGGAGGCGGAGGAGCGGCTGCTCCGAAGGACAAGGCCGGGGAGGCTCAGCCCTTGGGCGCGGCCTGGGCGCGGGCGATGGCTTCCTCGATCAGCCGGCGGGCGGCGGCGGCATCGCCCCAACCGGTCAGCTTGACCCACTTGCCCGGCTCGAGATCCTTGTAATGCTCGAAGAAGTGCTGGATCTGGTCGAGCGTGATCTGCGGCATGTCCGTGTAGTTGTGCACGTTCTCGTAGCGCTTGGTCAGCTTGGGCACGGGCACGGCCAGGATCTTCTCGTCGCCGCCCGCCTCGTCCTGCATCATCAGCACGCCGATGGGGCGCACGGCGATGATGGCGCCCGGGATGATCGGCCTCGTGTTGGCCACCAGCACATCGCACGGGTCGCCATCCTCCGACAGCGTGTGCGGGATGAAGCCGTAATTCCCGGGATAGCGCATGGGTGTGTAGAGAAAGCGGTCCACCACCAGCGTGCCGGCCTGCTTGTCCATCTCGTACTTGATCGGCTCGCCTCCGATCGCGACCTCGATCACGACGTTGACCTCGTGGGGCGGGTTCTTGCCGATGGAGATGGCGTCGAGACGCATGGCGCGCTCCTTGGGGCGGTCGGGTGGCGGATGGCCGGGCCTGTGCCGGCCCGGACAGGTCTTAAGTCAGGTCTTCCCGCGAAAGCAAGCCGCGCCGGGCTCGACCTTGGAGGCATGGGCCAGGCGGCGGCCGGGCTTAGACCGGCAAGAGCCCGTCGGCCTTGACCTCCTCCATCACCGCATAGGTCCGGGTTTCGCGCACGCCGGGCAAGGTGTGCAGCACCTCGCCGAGGAATCGCCGGTAGGCCCCCATGTCGGCGACCCGCGTCTTGACGAGATAGTCGAACCCGCCCGCCACCATGTGGCATTCCAGCACCTCGGGCGCGCGGCGGACCGC
>JAIXZF010000262.1 GCA_027489835.1 Hyphomicrobiales bacterium | reverse complement strand
CGAGGACCGGTTATGCAAGCGGATGCCGCTTGCTAGACATTTCGCAACAAGAACGGGGAGGCGAATTTGGCGGTCGGCCGATATACCAGCGATCTCGACCTGGGCGACGTTCTCGGCCCTGTCGAATACACGCTCAGCCCCTTCGTCGTGCGCGAATATGCGCATTCCAACGAGCTCCATCAGCCATTCTTCCAGGGCCGGAAGGATGAGCTGATGATGCCGCCCACTCTGATCCATCTCGACAAGCTCAGGCTCTACAAGCACGCCTGCCCGATGGGCACCGGCCCCGACGCGCGCATCCATTACGAATATGACTGCACGGTCCATGAGGCGGTGCGGGTCGGCGAGCGGGTCGCCGTGTCGGGCAAGGTGACGGAGCGCTTCGTCAAGCGCGGACGCACCCATGTCGTCATCTCGATGGAGCTGCGGGCCGTGTCGGACGGGCGCCTTCTCGTCAGCTACCAGGATACGGTCCTGCTTGCATTCAAACCCAAGGCCTGACGCCGCCATGAGCATTCCAGCCCAGCAGATTTCCGCAGGCGTCGAGTTCCGCACGCCGCCTCGCCCGATGACGCGCGAGCGCATGCGCTGGTATGTCGACGCGCAGCCCACGATCGCAGCCGATGACGGGCGCATCCACACCCAGCCGCCGACCATCCACGACGACGACGACTACGCCAAGTCGCAGGGCCTGCCCGGCATCATCGCGGACGGCATGATCTCGACCAACTGGATCCAGGGGCTGCTCTGCGACGTGTTCGGTCCCGCCGTGGCCAGCCGCAGTAGGCTGCGCACCAAGTACATCGCCCCGATCTACGAGGACCAGATCGTCATCGCCGTGGCGCGCGTCAGCGCCGTGACCGCGACGCCGACCGGCGGCTTCAGCTACGCGCTCGAGGTCTGGTGCGAGGACGACACGGGCAAGAAACTCACCGCCGGCGATGCCGCCGTAGTCACCGGCTGACTCGCGAAAGAAACCAGGATTGCCATGCAGGCCCTTGAAGGGATTCGGGTTCTCGACTTCTCGCGCGTCTTCGCCGGACCTGACTCCACGCAGATCCTCGGCGATCACGGCGCGGACGTCATCAAGATCGAGGAACCGGAGCGCGGCGACGACGCGCGTTACTTCGGTGCGACGCGCGACGAGCTGAAGAGCCAGGGCGGCGTCTCCAGCTCCTTCCTCGCCTTCAACCGCAACAAGCGCTCGGTCGCGCTGGACCTCGGCTGCGAGGCTGGCCGCGAGGTGGCGCGCCGCCTGGCGGCGCAGGCCGATGTGGTGCTTAACAACTTCCGGCCCGGCGCGATGGCGAAATGGGGCCTGGGCTACGAGCAGGTGAAGATCGCCAACCCGCGCGTCGTCTACGCGACCTTCTTCGCTTATGGCCCCACCGGGCCGCTGGCGCATTTCGGCGCCAACGACCTCGCGCTGCAGGCGCATAGCGGGCTGATGAGCATCACCGGCGACGGCGACCGGCCCCCGGTGCGCTGCGGCACGGCGGCCATCGATCTGCATGCCAGCCTGGGGCTCGTCAGCGCCATCACGATGGCGCTGTTCCACCGCGAGCGCACGGGCGAGGGGCAGGAGGTCAACACCTCGCTGCTGCTCTCGTCGGCGCATCTGATGAACTATTTCTACACCGACTACTGGATCACCGGAAACCTGCATGCCCGCATGGGGACGGCGAACCATCTCAGCGTCCCGAACCAGGCCTTCCCGGCCTCGGACGGCATGGTCATCATCATCGCGCCCAACGACGAGATGTGGGCGCGCTGCGTGCAGGCGCTCGATCCGGCCATGCTGGGCAAGCCCGAATTCGCCCGCGCCAGCGATCGCCTGACGCGGCGTGTCGAGGTGGTGGCGACGCTCAGCGCCGTGACCGCGCGCTTCACCTGCAAGGAGCTGCTGGCCCGGCTGGGGGCGGTGAAGGTCAACGTGTCCAAGGTGCAGGACATTGGCGAGGCGGCCGACCATGAGCAGCTCGAGGCGGTCGGCGGCATCGTCACCTATGAGCGCCATGGGCGGCCGGTGAAGGCCGTGGCGAGCCCGTTCAAGATGTCCGGCACGCCGGCCAGCGTGCGCCGTCCCGCGCCGGAGCTGGGCGAGCACACTGTCGAGGTCCTGACCGATTTCGGCGTCGGCGCGGATGAGATCGAGGCGTTCCGGCAGTCCGGCGCCTTCGGTACGGCGCCTTCGTCGTGAGGACGTCATGACGACCAGCCCGGAACTCCAGGCGCTCAAGCAGGAGGTCATCCGCCTGCGCGGCTACTGGCACCGCTTTCATGATGGGCTGCTCGCCTGGTGCCCCTCGTTCCTGCGCGCCTATCTGGCGTTCCAGTCGGCGCCGTGGCGGTCCGGCCATCTCGAGCCCAAGGTGCGCGAATTCATCTACATCGCCGTCGATGGCGCGGTGACGCATCTCTACACGTCGGGCCTGCGCCGACACATGGATGACGCGCTGCGTCTCGGGGCGACGCGCGAGGAGGTGCTGCAGGTGGTCCTGCTGACTGCCAGCGCCGCCGCCCAAGCCACGCACGAGGTCGGTTTCGCGATTCTCGCCGAGGAATGCCCCGAGGTGGCCAGGCGGCCCTTGCGGCCGGAGATGGCCCGGCTCAAGCAGGCCTATGTCGAGGCGACGGGGTCCTGGCCCGAGGGTGGGGACGCGCTGCTGTCCGTCAGCCCGGATTTCGCAGAGGGTTTTCTCGCTTATCGGCAGACTGCGATGACGGCAGGCCCCCTGTCTCCGAAGATCAGGGAGTTGATCCTGATGGCGGTCAATGCGGCCCCGACCCTGCTCAACCGCGAGGGCGTGCGGCGCCACATGCGCCTCGCGCTAGGCCATGGGGCAGCGCCCGAGGAGATCGGCGAGACCTTGCAGCTCGCCAGCGCCATCGCCGTGCATGTCTGCACCTATGCCGTGCCCGCGCTGATGGACGCCGTCGCCGACGCAGGGAAGGCCGGGTAGCGGGCCTTCGAACGGTGAAGGCCGCGGCGCTGGGGAAGCGGCGCTCCAGCACGCCATCTTTGCAGCACGTTCACAGCAGCCTTGTCGGATCGCGACGATGACGGCCGGGCGTCCGCTTTTAAACTCTCGCAGCCGGGGCGCCATTGGCGTGCGGCCAAAAAACAGGCTTCGGGAGGACCACATGATCAGCCGCCGGAAAGCAGGCCTCGTCTGCGCATGGGTTGCCGCGTTGGGAATGGTCGCCGCGGCCAGCGCCGGCACGGCCCTGGCGCAGGGCGCCGCCACCTATCCCGACAGGCAGATCCGCATCATCGTGCCGTACCCGCCCGGCGGGTCGACCGATCCGGTCGCGAGGCTCGTGGCCGAAGAGCTCAAGAACCTGTGGGGCCAGCCCGTCATCGTCGACAACCGGGCGGGAGCCGCCGGCTCGATCGGGACCGACGCGGTCGCGAAGGCGGCTCCCGACGGTTACACCATCCTGTTCCACACCTCGGTCATCAGCACCGATCCGAGCTTCAAGAGGCAGACGCCCTACAACGTCCAGCGTGACCTGATGCCCCTCATGCAGGTGGCAACGGGCCCCTACCTGCTGGTGACGCCGCCAAGTTTCCCGGTCTCGAACGTTAGGGAGCTGATCGCCTACGCCAAGGCCAATCCCGGCAAGCTCAACTACGGCTCCGCCGGCAGCGGCTCGTCAGGGCATCTCATCGCCGAGCTCTTCAAGCTCCGCGCCGGGATCGACATGGTGCATGTGCCGTTCCGCGGCGGTGGACCCTCGATCCAGGCTGTGATGGGCGGAGAGATTCAGGTTCTCTTCGACACGGTTTCCGGCTCCCGCAGCCTGGCCGAAGGCGGGCAGCTCAAGGGGCTGGCGGTGACCAGCGCCGAACGCGCGGCCTTGATGCCGAATACCCCCACGATGGCCGAAAGCGGCATGGAGGGCGGCTTCGAGCAGGTCTACTGGCTGGGCTTCTTCGCGCCCGCCGGGACGCCGAGGGACGTGGCCGCCAAGCTCGCCTCAGGCATTTCCGCCGCCATCGCCAAGCCGACCGTCGCGGCGCGCCTCAGGGAGCTCGGCCTGCTGCCCCGGTCGGTGGCGCTTTCGGAGTTCGGGAAGATCGTCGACGAGGACATCGAGAAATGGCGCGGCGTGATCCGCGATGCCGGCATTGAGCCCCAATAGGCCAGCCTTGTGCCCGAGCTCCCCGATCCGCCCGAAATTGGTCATGCCATCAAGCGGCTCGACGCGGAGCCTGGCGCAGGCCGGGGCAGGCTGAGCCGCAGCCCGCTGCGCGCTTGCCGTTTCGTCGGCAAGGGGCGTAGGCTCCGGCGCGGCGCGGACCTGCTTCGAGCGTCGGGTTCGTCATTCGAGCGGTGAGCATGAGTATCCGGCTGTGAGAACCCGCCCCATCAATTCGCTGGACGATCTGCACGTCTTTCTGGCCGTGGTCTCGGCCAAGAACTTCTCCATGGCCGCGCGCGAACTCGAGCTGCCGCCATCGTCCATTTCGCGCCGCATCGGCGGCATCGAGAAGCGCCTCGGCGTCGCGCTGTTCAAGCGCACCACCCGCGAGATGATGCTGACCGATGCCGGCGTCGCCTATTCCAAATCGGTCGAACGCATCTTCGCGGAATTGCAGGAGGCGGATCTCGCGGTGTCCCGCTTCTCGCGCGTGCCCGAGGGCACGTTGCGGATCGAGTCGCGGCCGGGTTTGAGCGCCTGGCTGCTCGCGCCTCTGCTGCCGCGCTTCCTTGAGCAATATCCGACGATCCGGGTCGATCTGCGTCTCACCAACCAGACCCTCGACACCCTGTCACCGGGCACCGATGTCGGCATCCGCTACGGCCTGGCCAGTCCCTCCTCGCTTGTGACGCGGAAAATCGTCACGACCCGCCAGTTCGTCTACGCCTCGCCCGGCTATCTCGAGCGCCATGGCACGCCAACGACGCCGGATGAGCTGCAGGAGCACAATTGCCTGATCTTCACCCTCGGCGACCAGCCGGTGCAGTGGCGCTTCCGCAAGGGCGACTACGACCGTGTCTTCGCCTTGCGCGGTAACCTGTGCAGCAACGACGTCAGCACGCTCGGTACGGCCATCGTCAATCATCTCGGCATCGGCGTGGCGCATGAATGGGTGATGGAGCGCGCCGTGCGGGAAGGGCAGGCGGTGCAGATCCTGCAGGGCTACGAGGTCACCACGATGAACCATTTCGACCTGCAGGTCTGCGCCATCTACTCGCCGGCCATGAAGAACGTGCAGAAGGTGAGGGTCTTCATCGATTTCCTGCTGGCCGCCCTTCGCGGCCGGACCCGGCCCGGCGCCCCAACGCCGCCGGACGAGGCTGATCCGGCGGCCGAGCTCGCCGGGCAGAGCAGGGAAGCCTGATCCGATGGTGGGCAAGGACGCCGCTCTGCACGACGACGGCGCCGACGCGACGCTCGCGATGATCCGCAGCAGCGCCCGCGCCTTCCTGACTCAGCATGGCGGCCTCCGCCGCATTCGGGCGCTGCGCTTCGACGAGCCGGGCTTCGACCGCGCGGACTGGGTCCGCATGGCGGAACTCGGCTGGTTGCGCCTGCGCCTTGGCGAAGCGCAGGGCGGCATGGGGCTGGGGATGACGGAGCTGTGCGGGCTCTGTGAGGAACTCGGCGCGCAACTGGCGCCCGAGCCCGTGATCGGCGCGCTGCTTTCGGCCTCGCTGCTCGCGGCCAGCGGCGTGCCCGCGGGCAGGCTGGAGCCGCACCTGTCGGGCCGCCGGCTCATCCTCACGGCATGGCAGGAAACCTTGGACGGGCTCGACGTTCCCGGTTCGCCGCAGCTCGGCCGCCTGTTCGTGCCATACGGCTTCGCGGCCGATGCGCTGCTGGTGCCCGTGCAGGGCGCTGGCGGCCTGTCGCTGCTGGAAATCGATCCGCGGGACGTCGAATTCATCGCGCTGCGGACACAGGATGGCGGCCATGTCTGCACGGTGCAGCCGGCGCCGCGTTTTGCCGGCCTGCTTCTGGCCGAGGATGTCCGCGCCGACATGGCGCGCGCGCTCGATGAGGCGACGCTTGCGACGGCGGCCTACATGCTGGGCCTTTCGGACGCAGCCTTCGCGCTGACGCTGGAGCATCTGCGCACGCGCCGACAGTTCGACAGGCCGATCGGTAGCTTCCAGGCGCTCAGGCACCGGGCCGCCGACCTCAAGATCCAGATCGAGCTGATGCGCGCCAGCATCGCCGCGGCGGCTGCGACGCTCGACGGCGGCGTCCATGCGAGCGAGCGGAGCCGCGTGGTTTCGCGGGCCAAGGCGCGGGCGAGCGCGGTCGTCCTGCGGGTGACCGAGGAGGCCATCCAGATGCATGGCGCGATCGGCTACACCGACGAGCACGACATCGGGCTTTACCTGCGCAAAACGATGGTTCTCGCCAACCAGTATGGGTCGGCGCTCTGGCATCGGCGCCGCCATGCCAGTCTCGATCCCGCAAGCCCGCTCCGGGGCGCCGCGGCGCCGGCCCGGCCGCGAGATGCCAGCGCAACTCCGCTCGTTGGCTGAGCGTTCAGGCGCCGGGCCCTTGGGGCGTGCGCCCATGTTCGGGATTGTGCCCGTGAGGCTTGTCGCGCCCGCGTTGACGCAGTTTGAACCTCGCCATAACGTAAAATCCGAGAAGCGTCCCGCGGCCTGAGCCTTGCGTTCGGAAGCATTGTCCTGGGGTTGAACGGCGAGGCTCCTGACCTAACCGCAGAGGTTTCTCGGGCATGTCCACCATCATCCTCACCGCCACCACCGATTTCCGCGTCGCGCCGGGCAACGCCCTGGTGACAGGGCAGGACGTCACCAAGGTGACCTTCAGCGGCGCAGGCAATCTTTTCGGCACCTTCGGGTCGAACCAGTTCGGCGGGACCAATGTCTCGAACTTTCTGGCGCTGGAAGGACGCGCGGGACTGCTCGACGTCGTGATCGTCGAGCTTTCGGCCACGGGGTCCTTCTCGGCCGCCGGCTGGTCGGCAACCCAGTGGGACGGCGCCGACCGGGTCGACATCAAGGGCACAATTGGAGCCGATACGCTGTCTGCCGCGCCGTTCGGCAGCTCGCTAGAGGGCCGCGAGGGCGCCGACACCATGACGGGTGGGGCCGGAAACGATACCTTCCAGTTCGATACGGGCGATGTGGTGGCGGGGGAGATCATTGCCGGAGGCGGCGGCACGGATCTGCTTATCGTGGGCGCCAGCCGCACCGCGAACTTCAACCTTGCGACCATCAGCAACGTCGAAAACATCCTGATGGGCCAGAACGCCGTGGCCAACTTCGCCGGCAACCAGGTCGGCGTGGGCGCCGGCCGTCTCACCGGGGTGACAGGGAACAGCGCGCCGGTCCAGACGATCAATGTCACGGTGACGGGCGACAACGTCATCAACCTGAGCAACATGACCTTCTCTGTCTGGAACGAAACGACCAACGTCGTCAGCAGTGCCGGCGGCGCAGGCAATGACAGCCTCACCGGCTCCGTCGTCGCCGACAGCATCACGGGCGGCGGCGGCGGCGACCAGATCTTCGGGGGTCTCGGCAACGATACCATCGTCGGCGATGCCGGCGGCGATTTCATTGACGGCGGGGCAGGTTCGGACCTGATCAACGGCGGCGCCGATTTCGACATCGCGTCCTGGCTCACCCAAGGGACCGGCGCCGTCATCAACCTGACGAACCAGGCGCTCAACGCAGGGTCCGCCCTGGGCGACCAGATCGCCAGCATAGAGGCGTTCTATCTCACCAACAGCGCCGACAGCTTCACGAACAGCGGGGCTCTGTCCTACGTCTACGGCTTCGACGGCAATGACACGCTGACCGGCTCGGCCGGCAGCGACTTCTTCGAAGGCGGG
>JAIXZF010000070.1 GCA_027489835.1 Hyphomicrobiales bacterium | reverse complement strand
CGCCGCAGGCGCTCGCCAGCTACCGTGACAGCTTCGGCGATCCCTCGCGCATCCACGCCATGTGCGAGGATTACCGCGCCGGCGCCACGCTCGACGTGGCTGCGGACGAGGCGGACCTCGCGGCGGGCCGCACCATCCAATGCCCCACGCTGGTGGTGTGGGGCGATTTCTACCTCACCGGGAAGGATGCCGATCCGCTCGCCATCTGGCGATCGAGCTTCGCGCCGGGCGCGGTCGGCGCGCAGACGGGCGGCGGGCATTTCGTGGCGGAGGAGGACGCGCCCGGCACGCTCAGGGTGCTCGAGGGTTTCCTCGGCTCATGACCGAGGCTGGTTCCGGGCTGCCCGCCGCGGGCCTGCCGGCGGCAAGGCTGCCGGTGGCGAGGCGGGAGGTGACGCTGGCGCTCGGAGCCGGCGGCGCGCGGGGCCTCGCGCACATCGTGGCGCTGGAGGCGCTCGACGAGCTCGGCGTCCGGCCGGCCGCCATCTCCGGATGCTCTATGGGCGCGATCATCGGCGCGGCCTATGCCGCCGGCATGCCGGCGCGCGCATTGCGCTCCTTCGTGCTGGCCTCGTTCCGCCAGCGCCCGCGCGTCATCGCCAAGCTGTTGGAGGCGCGCGTGGGCAAGCTTTCCCAGCTCATCAACCGCGCCGGGCTCGGCAACCCCGTTCTGGTCGACGGCGAGCGTCTGCTCGACCTGTTCTGGCCCGAGGCCGTGCCCGACCGCTTCGAGGATCTGCGCATCCCTTTCAGCGCGGTGGCGACCGATTTCCACATGCGGTCCGAGGTGCTGCTGTCGAGCGGGCCGCTGACGCCTGCGGTCGGCGCCTCGATGGCCATCCCGGGCCTCGTGAGGCCCGTGACGATCGCCGGGCAGGTGCTGATCGACGGCGGAGCGGTCAATCCGCTGCCCTACGAGCATGTGACTCGGCGCGGCGCCTTCGTCATCGCCGTGGATGTCTGCGGCGCGTCCTTCGTATCGGACAGCCGTGTGCCCGAACCCATCGAGGCGATGTTCGGCGCCAGCCAGATCCTGATGAGCGCGGTGGTGCAGCGCATGATCGAGCAGCACAGGCCGGACATGATCGTCCGGCCGGATGTCGGCGCGTTCGCAGGGCTCGACTTCTTCAGGGCCCAGGACATCCTGACGGCTGCCGAGGCCAGCAAGGACATGATCAAGCGCGGGCTCGACGCCGCGCTGGCCTGACGACGCCGGCTCTGTCCTTGCCGCTTCGACCATTGCAGGCGAAGCTGTTCTGCCCCACATGCAGGAGCCCATGACCCATATCGTCAGCGCATCGCCCGCGCCCATCTCCATCGCCGCCCAGTTCGCCCATGTCGAGACCTGGGTCTTCGATCTCGACAACACGCTCTACCCGCATGAGGCGCGGGTCTGGCCGCAGGTCGACGAGCGCATCACGCTGTTCCTGTCCGAGCTGTTCGGGCTCGACGGGCTGTCTGCCAGGGCGCTGCAGAAATATTTCTACCAGCGCTACGGCACGACGCTTAAGGGGCTGATGCAGGAGCACGGCCTCAGCGCGGACGATTTCCTCGATTTCGTCCACGAGATCGACCTGACCGACCTCGCGCCAGACCCCAACCTCGGGGAGGCCATCGGCGCCCTTCCGGGCCGCAAGCTCATCTACACCAACGGTACCCGCAAGCATGCCGAGAACGTGGCCGGCAAGCTCGGCATCCTCAATCGATTCGACGGCGTGTTCGGCATCAGCGAGGGCGGCTACACGCCCAAGCCCGAGCAGGCGGCTTTCGAGCTGTTCTTCAAGGCGTTCGGCGTCGACCCGCGCAAGGCCGCGATGTTCGAGGACATCGAGAAGAACCTCGTGGTGCCGCATGGCGTCGGCATGAAGACCGTGCTGGTGCTGCCGAGGACGCCGGACCCGTTCCGCGAGGCGTGGGAGCAGACGGCGATCGCCAGCGGGCATGTCGAGCACGTCACCGACGACCTGACCGGGTTCCTCAGGGCGTTGAACTGAAGCGCCCGAACCGCGCTTCGCGTCAGGCCGCGATGGGGCTGGTTGCAGGGATCAGCCGGGGCCGGCTGCCCAGGCCGGCAATGTCCTCGTGGTGCACGACGCGGTCCCTGCCTGCCGATTTCGCGAGATACAGCGCTTCGTCAGCCTGCGAGAGCAGATCCTCGGCCGTCGCGGGGCCGGAAAGGACCGCAAGGCCGATGCTGGCGGTTATCGGGATCAGCCGGCCATCATGCTCGCAGGGCCGGCTGCGGAGAAAGGCGTTGAGGGCCATGGCGGCGGCCGCCGCCCTTGCCGCATCCTCGATGAAGCAGACGAACTCCTCGCCGCCGAAACGGCCGAGGATCATGTCCTGATCCATGACCTCGCGCATCGTGTTGGCGGCGTGCCGCAGGGCCGCGTCGCCGCCTGCATGGCCATAGGCGTCGTTGATCTTCTTGAAATGATCGAGGTCGACGAAGAGCAGCGCGCCCCTGCGCTTGTGGCGGACGCAATCGCGCACCGCGCTGTCGATGCGCCGGAGCGCAGCCGCGCGGTTGAGCAGCCCGGTCAGCGGGTCCATGTCGGCAAGCCGCTTGATTTCCTCGCTCATCCGGTGGGAACGAAGCAGGCCGAGGCTGACATAGAGGCAAAAGGGGATGGCGACGACCAGCGTCGTGCCGGACGCGATGATGATGGCGAGGAGAAGCAGATGGTCGCGCGCCGCCAGCAGCTCCTCAGGCGTGAAGACGAGGATGGCGATCACGGCGCAGGACACCGCGATCGTCAGCGCAGCCAGCGTCAGCAGCGCTGTCAGCAGCATGGCGGCACGCAACGTGGTCACGCGATGGGGCATAGAACGACTCCAGCCTGTCGTAGCGTCACCATGTCATCGGCGGCTTGCGACGAGCTTGCAGCAATCGATACAGTTTTAGCGAAATCGACGCTGGATCGCCTGCCGGGCGAAGAACCGCTGCGGCGCGCTTGACGGCGGGCACCCGATCGGCTTTTCGTGCGCGGCTTCCCCTCACCGTCAGGAATACAAGGCCATGAGCCACGCCGATCTCGCCCGCACCATCGATGCCGCGTGGGAAGACCGCGCGAGCATCGGGCCCTCGACGAAGGGCGCCGTCCGCGACGCGGTCGAGACCACGCTCGCCTTGCTCGACTCCGGCAAGCTTCGCGTGGCCGAGAAGCACGGAGCCGATTGGGTCGTGCATCAGTGGGCCAAGAAGGCCGTGCTGCTCTCCTTCCGGCTCAACGACAATGCGGTGATGCCCTTCGATGCCGACAATGCAGGCGCGGCGGACAGCCCCGTCTATGGCTGGGACAAGGTGCAGCTCAAGACGCATGGCTGGGGCGCGAACCGTTTCCGCGAGGCCGGCTTCCGCATGGTGCCCGGCGCCATCGTCAGGCAATCAGCGTTCATCGCGCGCAATGTCGTGCTGATGCCGTCCTTCGTGAACGTCGGCGCGCGCGTCGACGAAGGCACGATGGTCGACACCTGGGCCACGGTCGGCTCCTGCGCGCAGATCGGCAAGAACGTGCACCTCTCCGGCGGCGTCGGCATCGGCGGCGTGCTGGAGCCGCTGCAGGCCAACCCCACCATCATCGAGGACAACTGCTTCGTGGGCGCGCGCTCGGAAGTGGTGGAGGGCGTGATCGTCGGGGAGGGGTCGGTCATCTCCATGGGCGTGTTCATCGGCGCCTCGACCAAGATCGTCGACCGCGCCACCGGTCAGATCCACATGGGCAAGGTGCCGCCCTATTCGGTGGTGGTCTCCGGCTCACTGCCCGGCAAGCCGCTCCCCGATGGCTCGCCAGGCCCGTCGCTCTACTGCGCCGTCATCGTCAAGACGGTGGATGCGCAGACCCGTTCCAAGACCGGCATCAACGACCTCCTGCGCGACTGAGCCGATGCTGACGAGGCTCGTTGGGGCGGACCCCGTCGCGCTGGCGCAGGCGCTGGTGCGCTGCCCGTCGGTGACGCCGCATGAGGGCGGGGCGCTGGCGCTGCTGGCGACTGAGCTGGCGGCCGCCGGCTTCACCGTGCATCGGCCCGTCTTCTCGGAAGCGGGAACGCCGGACGTCGAGAACCTCTATGCGCGCTTCGGGGACCGCTCGCCGGTCTTCGTCATCGCGGGGCATACCGACGTGGTGCCGCCCGGCGACCTTGGCCGCTGGACGCGCGAGCCGTTCTCCGGCGAGATCGTGGGCGGCGTCCTGCATGGGCGCGGCGCCTGCGACATGAAGGGCGGGCTGGCCGCGATGACGGCGGCGGCGATCCAGTTCGTGCGCGACAATCCGGATTTTCCCGGCTCCATCGCCTTTCTCGTCACGGGTGACGAGGAGGGGCCTGCGGTCAACGGCACGGTGAAGCTGCTGGAATGGGCGCATTCGCGCGGCGAGCGCTTCGACCATTGCCTGCTGGGCGAGCCCACCAACCCGGAGCGCCTTGGCGATATGATCAAGATCGGCAGGCGCGGCTCGCTGACCTGCCGGCTGACCGTCCGCGGCAAGCAGGGCCATGTTGCCTATCCCGAGCAGACCATCAATCCGATCAGGGCGCTGGCCAGGCTGCTGAACGCGGTCGACGCCGAGCCCCTCGATGCCGGCACGGCCTTCTTCGGCCCGTCGACGCTCGAATTCACCACCGCCGATGTCGGCAACACGGCCAACAACGTCGTTCCCGGAGAGGCGCGCGCCGTCATGAACGTGCGGTTCAACGATAGCTGGACGCCGCAGTCGCTCGAGGCGGAGATGCGGAGGCGCTTCGACTCGGCCCGGATCAGCGGCAGCTACGAGGCGGTTTTCCTGCCCACCAATTCGGTGTCGTTCGTCACAGAGCCGGGGCCTTTCGTCACCATGGTGTCCGATGCCGTGGCGGCCGAAACCGGCCTCACGCCGAAGCTCTCGACCACGGGCGGCACATCCGATGCGCGCTTCATCAAGGATTACTGCCCGGTGGTGGAGTTCGGCACGGTCGGCAAGACCATGCACCAGGTCGACGAGAGCGTCGCAACGGCGGACATCGAGGGCGTGTGCCGCATCACGCGGCTGCTGCTGCAGACCTATTTCGGGCGCAACTGACCCTTCAAGAAAAGAGCCGCCAGCGCGGGGCTGGCGGCTCGTGCCGTCCGATCAGCGATTCTGCTTCAGACGGCCGTCATTCTCGGGGTCCTTGACCTGACCCTGGCCGTGATTGCCATGGCGGCCATCCTCGGCGCCCTTGGACTTGCCCTGGCCCTGCTGGCCTCCGCCCTGTTCCTTCAGGCGGCCATCATGCTCGGGATCCTTCACGCGGCCCTGGCCCTGATTGCTCTGCGAATTCGCCATTCTCAGCTCCATCGTTTGAACGGACGCGTCGTGCGCCTCCGCCGCATCGTCGCGGCGGACTCGGAAAACACCTCCGAACGGTCGCTGTTCACAGGCCGGATGGGGATATTTTTCGGCGTCCCGCAAGCTTGGCCGGGGAACCTCCGAACAGGCTGGAGCGTGACAAGACGCAGTGAACCGATCGGATTTGAGCGCCGTATATGCACTAAAGTCTTACGTAGTTTGACGCAGGAGCGCGGCATGCTGCCTTCAAGCCTCGAGATCGCCCAGTCCCTTCGCGGATCATGGAGGCTGATCGATGCAGGGGAGAAAGCGCTCGCCGATTTCGACCTGAGCTGGTCGGGCTTCGTGAAGTCCTACGGGGCGCTGCTGCTCACGGCTCCGGCGATGGTCGCGCTGCTGGCGGCCCAGCGGCTCAAATCAGGATTGATCAACGAGGCTGGGCTTTTCGATGCGCCGGTCCTCGCGCTGCTCGTGGTGGCGCAGAACCTCCTCTCCTTCTTCATCGTTCCCGCGCTGGTGCTGGGGCTGATGTGGAGCGTCGCCCGGTCCGCGCGCGGCACGGTCTTCGTCATCACCTGGAACTGGAGCGAGGTGGCGGTGACGCTGATGCTCGCGGTGCCGGCCGCGCTCTATGCGATCGGCTGGGCCTCGCCCGCGCTGGCCCTGATGTTCACGCTGGCCT
>JAIXZF010000299.1 GCA_027489835.1 Hyphomicrobiales bacterium | reverse complement strand
TCCCTCAGCACAGGTTAGGAGACACTCATGGCACACAAGAAAGCAGGCGGTTCGTCCCGCAACGGCCGCGATTCCGCCGGCCGTCGTCTTGGCGTCAAGAAGTTCGGCGATCAGGCCGTAGTGGCCGGCAACATCATCGTGCGCCAGCGCGGCACGAAAGTGCGTCCCGGCGCCAATGTCGGCATGGGCGTGGACCATACGCTCTTCGCCCTCACCGATGGGCGGGTGAAGTTCGGCACCAAACTCGGCCGAGCTTACGTTGCAGTAGTACCGGCCCAAGAGGCCGCGGAATAAGGCGGAACGAGGCTCTTTCCTGGTTCCGCAGGTCCCCATGGACCCGGATGACCAGGACTGACGCCCGAAATGGGCCCGCCAGATCAGGACAGACGGGGAGATGGGGTCAGCCCATCTCCCTTTTTTCGTCCTGACCCGGAGGGTCGTCATGACCGCCACAGACAGCGCCGCAGACGGCGCCCTTTCCAGCCCGGTCCTGTTTCCGGACCTGACGCGCGACGACGTGCTGCGCATCGAGACGCGCCGGCTCTGGCTGCGCTGGCCGCGCCATGCCGACCTCGCTGCCTTCGAGGGCTTCGTCTCGCAGGCGAAAGTGGCCGAGATGACCGGCAGCTTCCCCCATCCCCTGCCCAGGGGCGAAGCGGAGCGGCGCATTTTCGAGGCCCGCAAGGCGAATGCGACCGGAACCGGGCTGATCCTCGCGATCACGACGCGTGGCGCTCCCAACACGCAGATCGGCTCGGTCGGCCTGACAGCGACCCATGGGCCGAATGGCGAGGGCGAGGCGGAGCTGGGCTACATGCTCGACCCCGCCCATTGGGGACAGGGCCTGGCAGCCGAGGCCGCGCAGGCCCTGCTGGACACCGCCTTCAACTACACGGCGATCGGCACCGTCTCGGCCTGGGTCCGGGTGAGCAACCCGGCCTCGCGCCGCGTGCTCGAGAAGTGCGGCTTCCGTCAGGTCGGCATGGTGCTGCGCGACATGCCGGCACGGGGCGGCCGTCTGCCTTGCGACGAATTCATGCTGGACCGCAAGACTTGGGCGGCGCTGGTGAACTGGCGCGGCGTGGCATCCGGCGGGCCGGCGGCGCGGGGTGAGCCGGCGCCGTCCGTGCCGGCTTCGGTCCTGGCCGACCGGCTCGCCACGGGCGACATGCTGACGGGCGTCACGCTGAACTCGGCGTGATCGTGCATCCGTGCCGCACGCCGGCCCGTAAGCCCTGTACGCGCCATCGACGGACGCGGGAGACAATGCATGAAGCGCCGCGATTTCATCCTCGGCTCGGGCGCGCTCGCGGCCGGGCCCCTCCTGCCCGGCCTGGCCGCCGCGGCCGCGCCGCTCGTGCTGCACGAGTGGTTCCGCGGCCGGACGCATGCCGTCGGCCGCTTCCGCAACAGCTTTAGCGGCGAGGAGCGACGCCTTGCCGTCGACCTGATCGGCCGATGGGACGGCCGCACGCTGTCGCTGTTCGAGGATTTCTTCTATGCAGACGGCGAGCGTGACCAGAAGACTTGGTTCTTCGAGAGCATGGGCGATGGCGGCTATGTCGGCCGCCGCGACGATGTGGTCTCGCCCGCCCGCGTGGCGAACACGGCGCCCGATACGGTCCGGTTCGCCTACACTGCGGATCTCAAGCTGCCCTCGGGCGTGATGCGCCTCTCCTTCGACGACACGCTGGTGCTCAGGCCGGACGGCACCGTCTACAACAGGGCGGTGGTCTCGCGTTTCTTCATCCCGGTGGGCGAGGTCGAGCTCGTCTTCAGAAAGGGCCGGCTTCCCGCGCGGCTCAAGCGCAGCGGCGGCGCCTGAGGGCTATGCCAGAGGCGGTGCGATCGCCTAGGCTCGGGGCCTCATGACGATGCCCGACGCCCTCTCCCTCCGCCCGAAGCTGTCCGCCGGGCCCCCACCCGCGCCCCGCATCGCCTTGGTCGATCTGGCGCGCGGGCTGGCGCTCGTCGCCATGGGGGTGTTCCATTTCGCCTGGGATTTGTCCTTCCTCGGCTTCATCCGCATCGAGATCGCGCTCGAGCCGGGCTGGCGCCTGTTCAGCGCCTCCATCGCCTCGAGCTTCCTGGCCCTCGCGGGCTTCAGCCTGGCGCTGGCGCATGGGCTTGGCTTCCGCCGCGAGGCTTTCTGGCGGCGCTTCGGCATCGTCGCGGGCGCGGCGCTCCTGGTCACGCTCGCCACGCGCTTCGCCATGCCGCCATCCTATGTGCTGTTCGGCATCCTGCATTGCATCGCGGCCGGGAGCCTGCTGTGCCAGCCGCTGCTCGGCCGGCCCTGGTGGCTTGCGGCGATCGCGGCGGCCTTCGTCGGCGCGCTGCCGCACATTCCGGCCGTCACGGCGGGACCGGACGCGCTGGAGCCCTCCTTTGCCTTTGGTCTGCTCCAGCATCTGGGGCTGACGTCGCGCCCGCCCGTCGCCGTGGACTTCGTGCCGATCTTTCCCTGGGCGTCGGCGATGCTGGCGGGGCTGGCGCTCGGCCTCCTCGTGCTGAGCGGCCCGCTCGCGGCGCGGCTCGCCGCCATGGGCGTTCCGAAAGCCGCAGCCCCCCTCATCTGGGCCGGCCGGCGCAGCCTGCCCATCTATCTCGCGCATCAGCCGATCCTGATCGGGGCGCTGATGCTCGCGGCCTGGGCCGTGCCGGGGCTCACGCCGGCGCTCGCGACGCGCGCAGAGGAGCGCTTCCGCGCCGACTGCGTGATGGAATGCCGCACCGTGCGCTCGGCGGAAATCTGCGCCGCCGGCTGCAACTGCATCCTCGACGAACTCCGCAAGGAGCCCGAACGGCATCGCCGCACTGTGGTCAGGGGCGAGTCGAACCGCGCCTCCGTCGACGACATCAACGAGGCCGTGAAGATGTGCTTCCGGCCCGCGCCGTCGAACTGAGGCTTTCGCTCGCGGCGATTGACCTTCGGCCTCAATCGGACCAAACCGGCCGGATCAAGAGTTGTGGTCCCATGAAATTTCTCGATCAGGCAAAGATCTACATCAAGGCAGGCGATGGCGGGGCCGGCTCCGTCTCGTTCCGCCGCGAGAAATTCATCGAGTTCGGCGGCCCCGATGGCGGCGATGGCGGCCGGGGCGGCGATGTCTGGGCCGAATGCGTCGAGGGCCTCAACACGCTGATCGACTTCCGCTACGCCCAGCATTTCAAGGCCAAGATCGGCGGCCACGGCATGGGCAAGCTGCGCGCCGGCGCCAAGGGCGCGGACGTAGTGCTCAAGGTGCCGCCCGGCACGCAGGTCTTCGAGGAAGACGGCGAGACGCTGATCTGCGACATCACAAGGCCGGGCGAGCGGGTGCTCCTCGCCAAGGGCGGCAATGGCGGCTTCGGCAACGCCTATTTCAAGACCTCCAGCAACCAGGCGCCGCGCCGCGCCAACCCGGGCCTGCCGGGCGACGAGGCCACCATCATCCTGCGCCTCAAGCTGATCGCGGATGCGGGGCTGGTCGGCCTTCCCAACGCCGGCAAGTCGACCTTTCTCGCCACGGTCACGGCGGCGCGGCCGAAGATCGCCGATTATCCCTTCACCACGCTGCATCCCGGCCTCGGCGTCGGCGGCGTGGACGGGCGCGAATTCGTGCTGGCCGACATTCCCGGCCTCATCGAAGGCGCGCATGAGGGCGCCGGCCTCGGCGACCGCTTCCTCGGCCATATCGAGCGCTGCCGGGTGCTGCTGCATCTGGTTGACGGCACGTCCGACCATGCCGGCAAGGCCTACAAGACCGTGCGGCACGAGCTCGAGGCCTATGGCGGAGACCTCACCGACAAGCCCGAGATCGTGGCGCTGTCGAAGGCCGACGCGCTCGACCCCGCCACGCTCAAGGAGCAGATGGCGCGGCTCAAGCGCGCCGCCAAGCGCACGCCGCTCCTCCTCTCCTCGGCCTCTGGCCAGGGCGTGCAGGAGGCGCTGAGGGCGCTGCTCGGCGTGATCACCGAGGCCAAGGAGGCCGAGGCGCAGCGGAACGCGCCTGCGGTGGAGACCGGCTGGCGACCGTGAAGCGGCATGCTGGCGGGCAGCCGCCCTCCCTTGCCAGCCTCCCGCCGCTTCTCCATCCTCTTTCGTTGCCGCCATGCCCCACGCCAAAGACCTGCCCACCCTCGCCCGCTTCCGCCGCATCGTCATCAAGGTGGGCTCGGCGCTGCTCGTCGACCGGGCGCGCGGCCGCACGCGCCATGGCTGGCTCGCGGCGCTGGCGGAGGACATCGCGGAACTGCACGGGCGCGGAGCCGACGTGCTGGTGGTCTCGTCCGGCGCCATCGCGCTCGGCCGCACGGTGCTGGGGCTCCCCGCCGGCGCGCTGAAGCTGGAGGAAAGCCAGGCCGCCGCCGCCGTCGGCCAGATCGCTCTGGCCCGGACCTGGGCCGAGGCGCTCGGCCATCACGGCATCACCGCGGGGCAGATCCTCGTCACGCTCGCGGATACCGAGGAACGCCAGCGCTATCTCAACGCCCGCGCCACCATCGGCCGCCTGCTCGAGATGCGCGCCATTCCCGTCATCAACGAAAACGACACGGTGGCCACCAGCGAGATCCGCTATGGCGACAATGACCGGCTCGCCGCCCGCGTCGCCACCATGGCGGGGGCTGACCTGCTCGTGCTGTTCTCGGACATTGACGGGCTCTACACCGCCCCGCCCGCCAAGGACCCCTCCGCCGAGCACATCCCCCTCGTTCCCCGCATCACGGCGAAGATCGAGGCCATGGCCGGCGGCGCGGCCTCCGAGCTGTCGCGCGGCGGCATGACCACCAAGATCGAGGCCGGCAAGATCGCGGTGTCCGGCGGCGCGCACATGCTGATCGCGGACGGGCGGCCCAAGAACCCGCTGCAGGCGGTCGTGCAGGGCGCGCGCTGCACCTGGTTCACCACCTCTTCCACCCCCGCAACCGCGCGCAAGACCTGGATCGGCGGCACGCTGGAGCCCAGGGGCGTGATCCATGTCGATGCGGGCGCGGCCGACGCGCTCGCGACCGGCAAGAGCCTCCTGCCCGTCGGCGTCACGCGCGTCGAGGGCGAGTTCCTGCGCGGCGACGCGGTCGTCATCCGCGATGCCGGCGGCACCGAGCTCGGCCGGGGCCTGGTCGCCTATGACGCGGCCGAGGCGCGCCTCGTGCTCGGCAAGCCCTCGAAGGCCATCGAGGCCGCGCTCGGCCATCCCGGCCAGGCGGAGATGATCCACCGGGACGACATGGCCCTCAACCTCCGCTAGAATGCCGCTTGGGGAGACATCCATGACCTCGACCGCCGCACTCACCATGGCCGCCCGCACGGACGGGCCCGACATCGCCGCGCTGATGCTGGAGATCGGCCGGCGCGCGCGCGCCGCACAGCGCGGCGTGATGCTCGCCTCGGCTCAGGCCCGCATCGCCGCCCTCGACGCTGCCGCCGCAGCCATCCGCGCCGCGGCGCCGGCCATTCTGTCTGCCAATGCCGCCGATCTTGCCGAGGCGCGCGCCAGTGGCCAGAGCGCCTCCTTCATCGACCGGCTTTTGCTCGATGCAAGGCGCGTCGAGGCCATCGCCCGCTCCGTCGAGGAGGTGGCCGAACTGCCCGATCCGGTCGGCCGGGTGCTCGCCATCTTCGAGCGTCCCAACGGGCTCGTCATCGAGCGCGTGGCGACGCCGCTCGGCGTCATCGGCGTGATCTTCGAGAGCCGCCCCAACGTCACCGCCGATGCCGGCGCGCTCTGCCTGAAGAGCGGAAACGCCGCGATCCTGCGCGCGGGCTCGGATTCGCTGCGGACCTCGATGGAGCTGGCGAAGGCCATGCGGGCGGGCCTTGCGGCGGCCGGCCTGCCCGAGGATGCGATCCAGCTCGTTCCGGTGCGCGACCGGGCAGCGGTGGGCGAGATCCTGTCGGGCCTCGGCGGCGCGGTGGACGTTGTCGTGCCGCGCGGCGGCAAGGGCCTCGTCGCCCGGGTCCAGGCCGATGCGCGCGTGCCCGTCTTCGCCCATCTCGACGGCAACTGCCATGTCTACGTCCATGCCGCGGCAGACCTCGCCATGGCCCGGGAGATCATCCTCAACGCCAAGCTGAGGCGCACGGGCGTCTGCGGCGCGGCGGAAACGCTGCTGGTCGACCGCGCGGTGGCCGCGACGCATCTTGCGCCGCTGGTGACGGCCTTGCTCGACGCTGGCTGCGCGGTGCGCGGGGACGAGGCGAGCCGCGCCGTCGACGCACGCGTCACCGCCGCCACGGAAGCCGATTGGGAGACCGAGTTCCTCGATGCCGTGATCGCCTGCAAGGTGGTCGACGGGATCGACGAGGCCATCGCCCATGTCGAGCGCTACGGCTCCCACCACACCGACGCCATCATCACGGCCGACGCGGCGGCGGCGGCGCGCTTTCTCGCCGAGGTCGACTCCGCCATCGTCATCCACAACGCCTCGACGCAGTTCGCCGATGGTGGCGAGTTCGGCTTCGGGGCCGAGATCGGCATCGCCACGGGCCGGATGCATGCGCGCGGGCC